>DASUOA010000079.1:0-2072 GCA_036276895.1 Arenimonas sp.
CGCATGGCGCTCGCCCTTGAGCAGGCAGAGGAACTGCGATGCCGCGCGCTCGACATCGTCGATCTCGAGCTGTCCGGCCTCGACCTCGGCGCGCAGGAACTCGGCCAGCGCCAGCTGCGTGCGCCGTGGCCCGGCCTCCCAGAACAGCCGCGGCAGCTTGGAGTCGGCGCCAACCTGGCGCGCCAGCACGCGTTGGATGCCGATCGCCTCGTCGCTGGTCATCAGCGCGAAGAAGGCGCGGGCGATCTTGAGCAACTGCGCGCGCAGCGGGCCGGACAGGTCGACCGAGAACAGGTCCGGCGGCAGCTGCTCTTCACACTTGGCTTTCACCGCCTCGACGAACAGGCTGTCCTTGTCCTGGAAATGGCTGTACACGGTGAGCTTGGACACGCCGGCGCGCTGGGCGATGGCGTCCATGCTGGTGCCGTCGTAGCCGTGCTCGACGAACAGGGCCTTGGCGGCTTCGAGGATCGCGGCGCGCTTTTCCAGATCCTTGGGGCGGCCGGGCGAGGTGGGGCGGGGGGCTTGCATCATGTTGCGAAATATATATTGCACTGGGCGGTTCTGTATAGATACGATACCCGCCGGTTCACTAAAGGTTGCCCTCATGCGCCGCGCCCGATTCCTGCTGATCGCCCTGACCACCGCCGTCCTGGTTGCCTGCGCCGGGCAGGAAGCGGCCGAGCCGCCGCCGCGGCCGGCGCTGGTGATCGAAGTCGGCGCCGGCGGTCCGCAGGCCAGTGCCTTCGCCGGCGAGATCCGGGCCCGGCATGAGCCGTCGCTGGCCTTCCAGGTCGGCGGCAAGATCGCCCGCCGCCAGGCCGAGGTCGGCGACCGGGTGCGCAAGGGACAGGTGCTGGCCGAACTCGATCCTGTCGACCTGGCCCTGCAGCTCGAAGCCGGCCGCGCCCAGCAGGCCGCGGCCGAAGCCGATCTGGCCTTGGCCAGTGCCGAGCTCGAACGCCATCGCGGCCTGTTCGAGCGCCAGCTGATCAGCCGCTCACTGTTCGAGACCCGCGAGGCCGCGCAGCAGGCCGCCGAGGCGCGCCTGCGCCAGGCCAAGGCGCAGGTCGCGGCGTTCGCAAACCAGGCCGGCTATGCGCAGCTGCGCGCATCGTCCAGCGGCGTGATCGCGCAGCGGCTGGCCGAGGCCGGGCAGGTGGTGGCGGCCGGACAGCCGGTGTTCGTGCTCGCGGTCGATGGTGAGCGCGAGGTGGCGATCAGCCTGCCCGAACAGCATGGCGAAGACTTCACGCCGGGCCGCGAACTGTGGGTGGAGCTGTGGGCGACGCCGGGCCAGCGTATCAAGGGACGCCTGCGCGAGGTCGCTCCGGCGGCCGATCCGTTGACCCGCACCTACGCTGCGCGGGTGGAATTGCAGGAAGGCCAGGGCGCCGTCGAACTCGGCCAGAGCGCCCGCGTCTACGCATTGGCCAACGGCCGCCGCGAACTCGGGCTGCCGCTGTCAGCCCTGCATGCCAAGGATGGCCAGCCGGCGGTGTGGCGCGTCGACCGTGCGACCGGCAGGGTGCAGCTGGTGCCGGTGCAAAGCGGCGCCTACACCGAGTCCGGCGTGCCGATCGCGGCGGGACTCAAGGAGGGTGACTGGGTGGTCGCCGCCGGCGTCCATCTGCTGCTCGAAGGCCAGCGCGTGCTGCCGGTGGATCGTGACAACCGCCCGCTGCCCCTCGTCGCTTCGGCGCAGGAGTAAGCGGCGATGGACTTCAACCTCTCCGCCTGGGCGCTGCGCAATCGCGCCCTGGTGCTGTACGCGATGCTGCTGGTGGCGATCGTCGGCGTCTGGTCCTACCAGCGCCTGGGCCAATCCGAGGATCCGCCCTTCACCTTCAAGGCGATGGTGGTGCGCACCCTATGGCCCGGTGCCAGCGCCGAGGAAGTCGCGCTGCAGGTCACTGAGCGCATCGAGAAGAAGCTGCTGGAAACCGGGCAGTACGAATTCATCCGCGCCTACTCGCGGCCGGGCGAATCGCAAGTGATCTTCGTCGCCAAGGATTCGCTGCGCTCGCAGGCATTGCCGGATCTGTGGTACCAGGTGCGCAAGAAAGTCAGCG
>DASUOA010000080.1:0-2434 GCA_036276895.1 Arenimonas sp.
GGTCTATGCCAGCAACAACTCGGTCGTCACCATGGCGCTGGGCAAGGACATCGCCGGCCATCCGGTGGTCGCCGACCTGGCCAAGATGCCGCACCTGCTGGTGGCCGGCACCACCGGCTCGGGCAAGTCGGTCGGCCTCAATGCCATGGTGCTGAGCCTGCTCTACAAGGCCACCGCCAAAGACGTGCGGATGCTGATGATCGACCCGAAGATGCTGGAGCTCTCGGTCTACGAGGGCATCCCGCACCTGATCGCGCCCGTGGTCACCGACATGAAGGAGGCCGCCAACGGCCTGCGCTGGTGCGTCGCCGAGATGGAGCGGCGTTACAAGCTGATGGCCGCCGTCGGCGTGCGCAACCTGGCGGGCTTCAACCGCAAGGTCAAGGACGCGCAGGACGCCGGCCAGCCGCTGATGGATCCGCTGTTCAAGCCCAACGCCGAACTCGGCGAAGCGCCGCGACCGCTGGAAACCCTGCCTTATCTCGTCGTCTTCATCGACGAGTTCGCCGACATGATGATGATCGTCGGCAAGAAGGTCGAAGAACTGATCGCGCGACTCGCGCAGAAGGCGCGCGCCGCCGGCATCCATTTGATCCTCGCCACGCAGCGGCCATCGGTTGACGTCATCACTGGCTTGATCAAGGCCAATATCCCGACGCGCATCGCCTTCCAGGTGTCGAGCAAGATCGACTCGCGCACCATTCTCGACCAGAGCGGCGCCGAAACCCTGCTCGGCCACGGCGACATGCTCTACCTGCCACCCGGCACGGCGATGCCCGAGCGCGTGCACGGCGCCTTCGTCGGCGACGACGAGGTGCACCGCGTGGTCGCCCACCTCAAGCAGAGTGGCAAACCCGACTACATCGAAGGCGTGCTGGAAGAAGTGCAGACGCTCGGCGACGGCGTGGTGGTTGGCCCGACCGGCCTGCCCGAGTCGGGTGGCGGCGGTGGCGACGAGAGCGATCCGCTGTACGACGAGGCGGTGAAGATCGTCACCGAGACGCGCCGCGCGTCGATTTCGGGCGTGCAGCGCAGGCTTAAGATCGGTTACAACCGCGCCGCGCGCCTGGTCGAGGCGATGGAGGCGGCCGGCGTGGTGTCCGCGCCCGAGCACAATGGCGACCGCAAAGTCATCGCGCCGCCGGCTCCCCGCTGAGCGGGCGCCAGTTGCCGTTCAGAAGCGCGTGGACATACTCGCGCGAAAGTCCCCCGCGAGGTTTCGCATGCTGCGCAACATACTGATCCTGACCTGCGGACTGTTGCTTTCGACGGCGGCACAAGCCGGCGCGCGCGAGCAACTCACGGCCTTCACGCAGGGCATCACGGGATTGCAGTCGCGTTTCGAACAGCGCGTGTATGACGGCAACGGCCGTCACACCGAGACCTCGTCCGGCATGGTGATGCTGAAGGTGCCGCGGCAGTTCCGCTGGGAGTACCAGCAGCCGTTCCCGCAGCTGATCGTCGCCGACGGCGACCAGATCTGGATCTTCGATCCCGATCTCGAACAGGTCACGGTGCGCAAGCAGAGTTACGAGGAGCAGTCGAGTCCGCTGGCGGTGTTGATCGATCCGGGCGAGCTCGACCGCCAGTTTCGTACCCGTGAGGCGGGCCGCGAGGACGATCTGGAATGGCTCGAGCTGTTGCCGAAGAAGCCCGACGACGCGCCTTTCGAGAAGGCTCGTCTGGCTTTTGGCAAGCACGGGTTGGCGCGGATGGAGCTGTTCGATGGCCTGGGCCAGCGTACGCTGCTGAGCTTCGAAGACTGGCAGCGCGATCCGGCCTTTGCCGCAGACGCCTTCCGCTTCGTGCCGCCGGCGGGCGTGGAAGTGGTCGGCGACCTGGTCGAGCACGCCGAAGTGACGCCGCTGCGCGACGAGTAACGCAGCGGCGCCCCACGGGTAGCGCCTACTTCTTGCCGGCTGCCGCCATCGCGTCGTCCCACATCTTCTTGAAGCCGTTGCGGGTGCGATCGTTCAGCGGTTGCCAGAAGCGTTCCTCGACGAAAAAGTCTTCGCCGGGCTGCGCAGCCGCTTCGGCTGGCTTCAAGCTCGCCTTGGCTTTCGGATTGACGATGACGCTGCCGAAGGCGCTGGCGATCTTGGCCTGTGCCTCGACGCCGATCATGTAGTCGATCAGCAGGTAGGCGGCTTCGAGCTTCGCGGGATCGGCCTCGACATGCTTGGCGATCGAGACATTGTCCAGCCACACCGTCACGCCCTCTTTGGGACTGGCGAACTTCCAGTCCTGTCCGGCACCGTTGGCGGCGGCGACACCGAACCAGTAATCGGTGGCGTAGGTCAGCGGCTTCATCTGCTCGGGCGAGGGCATGCCGCCCCAGAAGTTCGCCGCGTTGGCGACCAGCTTCTTGAGGTTGTCGGACGTGGCCGTCAACTGTGCGGGTGTGAACTTGTCGTAGTCGTAGACGTCCGCGGGC
>DASUOA010000081.1:0-2954 GCA_036276895.1 Arenimonas sp.
AAAGTCAAATTTCATGGGCTGTTGGCTCAACAAGGGGGCGCCGGAGACGGCAGCGTGCGACGTCGCACACATTCTGGACCAGTCAGCGCGCATACGCGCGATGCAAGCCATCAAGGCAAGGCACGTGCCGTCGCACGGAACACCAATGGGGGCGTCGTGGTTGTTCGCGGGCGTAAGAGGGCGTGCCGATTAGGCCCGTGGGCGCCACCGGGCGAACGGCACGATGCTTGCAGCGGGACAACCACAGGATGCAGCCGGGATCCATTGCAGCTATCGGAGGAGCAGCGAGATGTGCAGAATCGCTGACGAAGGTGACGGGTTTCCGTCGCCGCGCGATCAAGACGGGGGAGGTCGATGAGCGAGGGCCTGGAGTCAGACCGTGAGGCTGCCTATCGGAGTTTTGCCGAGGGCGATCTGCCGCAGGCGCTGGCGCGCCTTCGGGCGATCTACGACGAGCATGGCGCCAACGCACAAAGCGCGAACGATCTGGCGGTAGTGCTGTTCCGGAGCGGGCAACATCGTCAGGCGATCGAGAAGTTCCGCGAAGCCCAGCGGCTGAGCGGCGACGAGGGCAATTTGCTGGTCGATAATCTGCTGGACGCCATTGAGAGCCTGCTCGCCGCGAGCGATGGCCAGCACCAGCGCAGGCTACGGCATCACGGAACCTTCTGCCCGGTTTGCGGCCGACGCGACGCAGGATTCCGCCCCCTCCCCGCGGCCAATCGGGCGGCAGCGGAAAGACACGGCTACGCTCATTTCGGCAAGGGCGAGATGACCGCGCACGAGACTTACACCTGCGCTGCCTGCGGCGCCAGCGACCGCGAACGCCTGTACGCATACTGGCTGCGCCAGCGGCTGGAAAGTGGCAGGATCGTGCCGGGTTCACGGATTCTCCATTTCGCGCCAGAGCCGGCGCTGTCGCGGCAGCTGGCGTCCGTTAGCGACTGGCAGTACGAGACTGCGGACTTGTCCATGCCCGGAGTCGACCACAGGGTCGATATCACCCGGCTGCCTTTCGCTGACGCAAGCTACGATCTGCTGATCTGCAGCCATGTGCTGGAGCATGTGCCAGATGACCGCCAAGCGATGCGCGAGTTGGCGCGCATTCTCAAGCCCGGCGGAGTGGGAATTCTGATGGCACCAATCATCGTCGGCCTTGCGCACAGCGTCGAAGATCCGGCGGTGACCGATGCCGCCGAGCGCTGGAGATTGTTCGGGCAGGGCGATCACGTCCGCCTGTATGCCCGCGATGATTTTGTGCGCAGACTGGAAGAGTCAGGCTTCCGAGTCGAACGCCTCGCGACGGACGCCTTCGACGCAGGCGCGTTCGCGGAGATGGGTCTCAAGCCAAGCAGTGCGCTCTATCTTGGGTGGCGATGAAGCGCGTCGCTTCCCCTGCCGATCTGGCCATCAACGGAGCGCCTCCGGCGTTTTCCGAGCCGCTGCATGTCGGTCGCCCGAACATCGGGCCCGAAGACGCGTTCAACGCCCGCGTCGCCGGCATATTCCAGCGTGGCGTGCTGACCAACAACGGGCCGTTGGTGCGCGAACTCGAGGACAGGATCGCGACCCGACTGGGTGTGCGCCATTGCGTCGCGATGTGCAATGGGACGGTCGCGCTGGAGATCGCCATCCGCGCGCTGGGACTGGAGGGCGAGGTCATCGTGCCGGCCTATACCTTCATTGCCACTGCGCATGCCCTGCATTGGCAGGCGATCACGCCGGTATTTGCGGATATCGATCGGCACAGTTTCAATCTCGATCCTGCAGCAGTGCGGCGCATGATTAGTGCCCGTACCACTGGAATCATCGGGGTGCACCTGTGGGGGCGCCCTGCGCCCGTTTCCGAGCTGCAGGCGATCGCAGACGAGTTCGGATTGCAGCTGATGTTCGACGCCGCACATGCGTTCGGTTGCAGCTATGCCGGGCGCCTGATCGGCAGCTTCGGTCGCTGCGAAGTGCTCAGCTTCCACGCCACCAAAGTCTTCAACTCGTTCGAAGGTGGCGCCGTGGTCACCGACGATGAACAGTTGGCTGAAGCTATGCGGCTGATGCGCAACTTCGGCTTTTCGGGTCTCGACAACGTGATCCATCCCGGCACCAATGGCAAGATGCCCGAAGTTTGCGCGGCCATGGGACTGGTCAATCTGGGTGCGCTGGAAGACTTCATCGAGGCCAATCGCGCACGCTACCTGGCTTACCGCGCCGCTTTCACCAACGTCGATGGTGCACGTCTGCTCGAATACGACGGAAGCATGACGCCCAACTACCAGTACATCGTTGTCGAGGTTGATGCTGCAGTTCGAGACCGCCTGGTGCAGACATTGCGAGCCGAGAACATTCTGGCGCGACGTTATTTCTGGCCCGGCTGTCATCGCATGCGTCCCTATCGCGATCTTTATCCGAATGCCGGCCTCCTTTTGCCAGCGACCGAGTGGGTAGCGGACCGCGTGGTGGTGCTGCCATCCGGCCGCGCGCTGCCCGAGGGCGCCGAGCAGTTGATCGCCGATATCGCGCGCTGCGTGATCGTCGAGGCGAAAGTATGATCGCAGCCATCGTGCAGCCCTACCTGCTTCCGTATATCGGGTACCTGCAGCTGATGGCAGCGGTCGACGCCTTTGTGTTTCTCGATGATGTGCAATACATCGCCCGCGGCTGGGTCAACCGCAATCGCATCCTTAACGCAGGACGCGTGTGCTGGCTGACAGTGCCGGTCAGGCACGCACATCAGCAGGTGGCGATAAACCAGCGCTTCTACGACCGCGATCCGCACCATGGGGACAGAATCGCCAACCTGCTGGCGGCAGCCTATCCAGGGCCCGTCGCGGAGCAACTGTCGCGGCAGCTGCTGCTGCAGCCGATGATCGATGGCGATGGCAACGTGGCCGAAGTCAACGCCGGCATTTTGCGGACGCTCGCTGCCATGCTGGGGATGCGTACGACCTTCCACTGCG
>DASUOA010000082.1:0-16762 GCA_036276895.1 Arenimonas sp.
GGGGCGGCGACCGGAACGATCACCGGCGCTGCGGGTGCCTGACGCTCATGGTTCGCGGCCGCGACCACGGCCGACGCCGCCGTCGGCGAGTCCGACACCGCGGTGCCATCGCCGCCGTCAACCTCAGGCACGCCATACAGCTGCAACAGGGTTTCGTACAGCTCCGACTGCCGCACCGGCTTGGTCAGGCAGCGTCGCACCTCGCTTTCATCGAAGCGATCGCCGCCGAGATCGGAGCCGACCGAACTGAGCACCACGATATCGATGGTGCCGAAATGCGGGTCGCCCTTGATCCGCCGCACCAGCTCGCGGCCATCCATTTCCGGCATCTGCAGGTCGCACAGCACCAGCTGGTACGCACTGCCCTGGGCGGCACTGGTGTAAAGCTTGCCCAGTGCCTCGGCACCGTTGCCGGCGCTCTCGTGATGCAGGCCCCAGGCGTCGAGCTGGCGTTCGAGGATCTCGCGGTTGGTTGCGTTGTCATCGACGATCAGCACCGACATCGGCGGCAGCGCGAAGGCCTCCGTCGGCGATGCCGCCGGCTCGCCCTTGGGCAGCACGACGCGGAAACTGAAAGTAGAGCCGCGCCCGGGAATACTGGCGACTTCGATCACGCCACCCATCATCTTCACCAGTCGCTGGCAGATCGCGAGGCCAAGACCGGTGCCACCGTATTTGCGCGTGGTCGAGCTGTCGGCCTGCGAGAACGACTGGAACAGCTTGGCATGGTGCGCCGCGTCGATGCCGATGCCGGTATCCCGCACGTAAAAACGCAGCTCGAGCTGCTCGTCGCTTTCGGCCAGCACATCGGCGCCGACCACGACCTCGCCCTTGTCGGTGAACTTGATGGCGTTGCCGACCAGGTTGGTCAGCACCTGCCGCAGCCGCACCGGGTCGCCCACCACACCCGCGCCGCCGGCGAAGGGCACGCAGATCAGCTCAAGCCCCTTGCCATGCGCGCGCGCCGCGAACTTCTCGCCGACATCCTCGATCAGCTCGCGCAGGTCGAACTTGGCGCTTTCCAGGGTGAGCTTGCCGGCCTCGATCTTGGAGAAGTCGAGGATGTCGTTGATGATTGTCAGCAGCTCCTCGCCCGAGCGCTTGGCGACTTCAACGAAGCGCCGCTGCTCCGGGCTGAGCGCCGAGTACAGCAGCAGGTCGGTCATGCCGATCACGCCATTGAGCGGCGTGCGGATCTCGTGACTCATGGTGGCGAGGAACTCGCTCTTGGCGCGGCTCGCCGCCTCGGCCGCCTCTTTGGCGGTCACCAGTTCCGCGGTGCGCTCCTCGACCAGCTCTTCGAGGTGCTCGCGGTGCGCCCCGAGTTCGAGCTCGCGCATCTGGATCTGCGCCAGCATGTCGTTGAAGCGGTCAATCAGGCTCGCCACTTCGTCGCGCGAGGCCACCGCCGGGACCCGCACCGTATAGTCGCGCTCCTGCGCCACCCGGTCGGCAACCAGCGCGAGGTCGGTGATCGGCGCCGCCACCACCCGCGTCAGGCGCCAGGCGAGCAGCACCGACAAGGCAAGACCGGCCAGGCCGACTACCACCAGGTAGAGGAAGTTCCGGTACAGCCGGGCGTACATCTGCGACAGGTCGGCGACGATCTCGATCTCGCCCACCCGCTCGCCGGTGCCGCTGCCGACATGCGCCTGCATCACGTCCTCACGCAGGCGCAGGGTCGACTCCAGCCACGCCGACACGCCGGTCTCGGCCTCTTCCGTCGGCGTCTCGCCATAGCGCGCGAACACCTGCCCGTCCTGGTCGAACAACCGCGCCGACACCACCTGGGCCTCGCCGCGCAGCGAGTCGAGCACCGACTGCGCCGCCTCGTGGTCGCCGAACACCAACGCCGCCGAGCTGTTGTGGCTGAGCATGCGTGCCAGTGCCTGCAGCTGCGCCCGGGTCTCGTCGCGCTTCTCCGCCGACAGGTGCAGCGCGAACAGCACGAACGCGAAGAAGATCGCGATGCCGGTCGTCAGCACGATCACGCCCGCGATCTTTTTCGACAACGACAACCGGTGGAAGAACTCGCTCATCGCTGCGTCTCCCCTAACCTTCCTTGACGATGCGCGCCAGCGCCAGCAGCTGCGAGCTCAGCCGCAACTCGGCACGCTTGGCCGCCTCCAGATTGACCTCGAAACCCAGGCGCTTGTCGCGCGTCACCAATCCGATCACTCCACCCTGCAGCGGAAACGTACTGCCCTCGCCGATGGTCAGCAGCGGCACTCCGGTGCTGCGGGCAACGATGGTCGCCATCGGCACCGCATCCGGGCCGGACTCGACGTACAGCAGATGGCAGTCCTGCACCGCATCGACCGAGTTGATCTTCACCACGTCGATCTTGCGGTCGCGCACCGGGTTGCCGGCCAACGCCGCCAAGGCCTTGCCGACTTCGCTGTCGGTGGAGAACAGGCACAGCCGCAGAGGTGCTTCGGGCGATGCGAAGGCATGCCCCGGCCACTCGGTATAGCGGCTGAAATTGAAGACGAACGCTGCCTTCAGCTGCGCGGCCTGCGTCGCCTCGCGAGACCAGGCCGGCGCTGTCGTGGCAACGGCGAGCACGGCCGCCGAGACCCAGGCGGCCCTGCTTAGCCAACGGGCGAATCGGATATCGACGCGCGCCTCCCTTGCCGGCGCGGACACGGCATGCGCCGCCGCGACCGCTGTCCAGGTCCCCGCCAACCGCCGGCACAACGCTGCCCACGGCACCCGGAAGCCAGCATAGGTCAGTTGCGCAGTGCTTCCAACGGGGGGCCGGTAATGCCTGTTCAGCCGAAACACGCATGGCTTGGGCGGCGGATCGCATCTTCACTTCCCCTTGACGATCCGTGCCAGCGCCAACAGCTGCGAGCCCAGGCGCAGTTCCGCGCGCTTGGCCGCCGCCAGATTCACCTCGAAGCCCAGCCGCATGTCGCTCGGCACCAGTTCGATCACGCCTCCGCGCGCCGCGAAACCGGGCGCATCACTGATCGTCAGGACCGGCACCTCCGCCAGAGATGACATCCAGTCCTCGTGCTTCAGCACGGCCTCCTGCTCGACGAACAGGATGTGGCAGTCGTCAACCGCTTTGCCTGGACGAATGGTGTGAACGCGAATCTCACGGCCGCGGACATTCTTGCCGTCGATGCGCTGCATGGCGCGCCCGATGTCGCTGTCGACGCGCAGCAGGCACAGCTGCACCGGGCTGTCCGGTGCCGCGAAGCGGTGCGCCGGCCACTCGGTGTACTTGCCGAAATTGAGCACGAAGGCGGCCTTGGTCAACGCCACCTTGGACGGCTCATCGGCGATGGCCTCGGCCGTGCCGACCGCAAGCAACAGGCACGCCGCCGCGATCCGGACCGGACCGGACAGTCGATGCCAGACAGCATCATTGGCGGAGCCACACTGGTGCACCCCGCGCCTCCTTGGCCGAGGATTCCTTCACGAACGATAACCGCATTGCCGTGGGGCGGGTAGCCCGAGCTGCAAATGCCATCGCGCAAGGCCTGCTGTCCTTGCATCGCCAGCACCGTTGCGCGCTAGACTGCCGTGACCGAGACCGGGCCGACGAAAATCGGTGGGGGTGCCGTATGCGTAACCCGGGTTCCATCGTCGCTCTCTCCCTGCTGCTGGCCGGTCCGGCCGGCGTGCGTGCGGCCGACGTGGCCGACCCCGGGATCGGGCAGGCCGACAACCCCTTCCTCGAGCTCGCCTTCGACGAGTTGATGGACATCGCCCTGATCGGCAAGGGCGAATCGCGCCAGGTGCAGACCATCAGCCGCGAAGACACCCGGCTGCTGCTGCCCGGCACTAGCCCGTTCAAGGCACTGGAAAAACTGCCTGGCGTGCACTTCGGCGCCGCCGACGCCTGGGGCAACTACGAATGGTCGATGCGCATCGGCATCCGCGGCTTCCGCCAGGGCCAACTCGGCTTCACACTGGACGATATCCCGCTCGGCGATATGGACTACGGCAACAACAATGGCCTCTCCATCAGTCGCGCTCTGATCGCCGAGAATCTCGAACGCATCGAGCTGGCGCAGGGCAGCGGCGCCGTCGGCACCGCCTCGAACAGCAATCTCGGCGGCACCTTGCGCTTCCACTCGCGTGAACCGACACCCGAAGCCGGGCTGGTGCTGGGGCAGACGCTGGGCGAAAACAACAGCAGCCGTACCCACATCCGCGCCGAGCTTGGACAACACGGTGGCTGGTCGGGCTATCTCGGCCTGGTCCGTCATCGCACCGACAAGTGGAAAGGCTTTGGCGAGCAGGCACACGATCAGCTCAACGGCCGGCTGCAATACCGTTTCGGCGAGCACCGCGTGTGGGGCTTCTACAGCCTGTCACGACGCAAGGAAGCCGACTACATGGACCTGTCGCTGGATTCGCGGCGCCGCCTCGGCTGGGACTGGGATTACTACATCCCCGACTGGCAGCGTGCCCTCGATGCCGCCGCGGGCGAGCTGCGCGGCGGCGTCACCAGCATCGACGATGCCTATTTCAGTGGTCGCGGCCTGCGCGACGACGATCTCGCCAGCCTGGGCGCCGAGTTCAATCCACGCGACGACCTGCGCCTGCGCGCTACCGCCTACCACCACCGCAATGACGGCCAGGGCCACTGGTACACGCCCTACAACGCTTCGACCAATGGCGTGCCGATCTCGATCCGTACCACCGAGTACTACATCGGCCGCGGCGGCATCGTTGCCTCGTTGACCTGGAAGCGCGGACGCCACGAAGTCCAGACCGGCTTGTGGTACGAGGACAACCGCCACGAGGTCTCGCGCAACTTCTACGACGTGTCCGGCCCGGCGATCACCGACTACTTCCTGCGCGATCCATCGCGCGAGGTCTACGCGCACCGGATCGAGACACGGACGCTGCAACTGCACCTGCGCGACCGCATCACCTTCTTGGATGAGCGACTGACACTGGACATCGGCCTCAAGAGCCTCGACGTCGACAGCCGCTCGCGCGCGCTGGTCGGCGGCAGCAGCCGCGCCTCGGGGCGCCTGCAAACCCGCGATGCGCTGCTGCCGCAGGTCGGTGCGCGCTACCGCTTTGCCGACAGCGGCTGGGAGTTCTTCAGTAGCTACAGCGAAAACATCGCCGCCTTCACCGCCGGCCGCGACGGGCCCTTCTCGGCAACCCAGGCGGCCTTCGACGCCACGGTCGACGCGCTGCAGCCGGAAACCTCGAAGATGCTGGAAGCCGGCGTCCGCTACTCCAGCGAACGGCTGATCGCATCCGCCGCGGCTTACGCCGTGGAATTCAACGATCGCCTGCTCAATATTGCGCAGTGCGTCGGCATCATTGGCTGCGCCAACAGTTTCGCCAATGTCGGCACCGTCGATACCCGCGGTGTCGAACTCACCCTTCGCTGGCAGGCCAATGCACGGCTGTCATGGCTGAATACGCTGTCGCACAACGACTCGCAGTACGCCGACGACTACCTCGACGGCACCATCGTGCGTGCCACCGCCGGAAAGGACGTGGTCGACTCGCCACGCCGCCTGTTCGCCAGCGAACTGGTGTATCGGCACGGGGCGCTCGAGGCCCGGGTGGCCGCCAAGTTCACCGACAAGCGCTACTACACCTACGTCAACGATGGCTCGGTGCCGGCGTTCTGGCGTCTCGACGCCGGCCTTGCTTACCAGTGGCCGGAGCCAGGCTGGCCCAGGTCGGTGCGCCTGCAGCTCAATGCCACCAACCTGTTCGATGCGCGGTACTTCGCCACCGTCGGCAGCAATGGATTCCGTCCAAGCGACCCGGCCGGCACCAACTACACCTTGTTGGCAGGCGCCCCGCGACAGTTGTTCCTCAGTGTCGAGATGGAATTCTGAACACGACGGAGATCCACATGCCCTTGCCTGCCACCCGGCTGTATCCCCTGACATTACTGTTGGCTGCTGGCATCGCAGCGCCCGCCGCCGGCCAGGAGTTGCTCCAGCTCTCTTTGGAGGAGCTGATGCAGATGGAGATCGTCACCGCCTCCCGCAGCGCCGAACGCGCCATCGATGCGCCGGCCACGGTGATCGTGCTGACCCGCGAGGACCTGCGCCGCCGCGGCTACCGCGAGCTGTCGGAGATCTACAACGACTTGCCCGGCATGGACCTGTCGCGCAGCTACGGCGACACCTTCTACCGCAACCAGTGGCGCGGCCTACGCAAATCAATCGGCACGCCCTATCTGCTGCTGCTCGATGGCGTGGTGCAGAACCACCTGTATTTCAATCAGGAAGAGATCATCGCCGCACTGCCGATCAGCAGCATCGAGCGGATCGAGATCGTCTACGGCCCGGCCTCGGTGGTCTATGGCGCCAATGCCTTCGTCGGTGCGGTCAACGTGGTATCGCGGGCACCGCTGGAGGACGACGGCCAGTTGCTGGTCGCCAACCTCGGCGCCGGCAGTTTCCAGCGCCGTGCCGCCGACCTGCATTACCGGCTGCGCCGCGGCGATTGGCGACTCTCGCTGGCGGCCAGGCGAATGGAAGGCGACATCGACGCCAAGGCAGCGGCCGACTACGAGTGGACGCGCGCCGAGTACCTGCGCGACCCGCAGCTGTGGGGTGGCTTCGCCAGCGACCCGGACTGGACCCGGGTAAGCTCGCCCTACGCCACCCGCGCCGTCGACCTGCGCATCGGCCATGGTCGCATCGAGCTGGTGCTGCAGCACTTCAGCCTCGATGCGCACTTCGGCCTGGTCTATCCCTTCGACCTGATCCACCCGCTGTCGTACTGGCCGGAGCCGGAATGGTCAGCGCTGTTGCGGCACGAATTGAGCTTGGGGGATCGCCTGTCCGGACAAGTGATGCTGCGCTACCGGCGCAGCGGCGTCGCCCCCGAATCCACCGAGCTTGATTCCTACGACAGCAGCGGAACCGACCCCATCACCGGCGGCCCGCAGCGCGTGCTGATCGGCTCGACCTGGGGCTCCGACAATCGCAGCTGGGCGCTGCATGCCGACTTCGAATACCAGCGCGACGAGCGATGGAACTGGCAGGCCGGCGCCAAGTTCGAAGGCAAGGACCTGCAACGCGCCTATCGCATTTTCTGGGGCCCCGAGGTGCCGGTCGGCGAGGCCGATGTCGATGATTTCCCGTTCCCACCTCCCGCCGAATTCGACATCATTCCCGACAACCGCATCGACACCCGCGACAGCGCCGTCTATCTGCTCGGGCGCTTCCGCGCCGGTGAATGGTGGGGCTGGGGCGAGACGCACAGCTTTCATGCCGGCATCCGCTACGACCGCAATTCCGAGTACGGCCTGGCGCGCACCCTGCGCGGCGGTTATGTGCTCGGTCGCGCGCCGTGGACCTTCAAGCTGCTGTATGGCGAATCGTTCAATGAACCGGCACCGCGAGAACTCTACGGCGGCTGGACCGGCTCCGGCAGCAATCCGACGTTGCGCCCGGAGTCGGCGAGCACGCTGGAAGCCAGCCTGACCTGGCAATGGTCGCGCGCCAGCCTGATCGCCAGCGTCTACCGGCTCGACAGCGCGGACAACATCACCACCTTCACCGGCGGTGCCACCAATCTCGGCGACCGCCGCATCCGAGGCGCCGACCTGCACCTGCATACCCGGCTGCCGATCGGCGAGCGCGACTGGAGCCTGTGGGCCTATTACTCCTACATCGAAGCGCGTGAATCGGTGCCTGCCAGCGATGGCAGCCTGTACTCGCGCGACGTCGGCGACACCTCGCCGCACAAGTTGCATGTCGGGCTGACCTGGCCAATCACCGAGCGCCTGACGGCAACCTTGCGCGCGCGTTACATCGCCGCGCGCGACACCGTCGATACCAACCCCTTGGGCGAAGTGCCGTCGTATGCCACGGCCGACCTCACTCTGGTGCAACGCGACTGGCCGCGCCGCGGCATTGGCTGGACGCTGGCACTGACCAACCTTGGCGACCGCCGCTATTTTCACCCGGGCCTGCGTGAAGGCAATGCCGGTGTTGATCCGGGCTTTCGTGATGCCGATGGCGTATGGCGCGGCAGTGGTGGCTACTTCAACTCGTTGCTGGCGCAGGAAGGACGCGGCGCCTGGCTCGGCCTCAGCGTGGAGTTCTGATGCCAGCAGCCAGCCGCGGCTATGATGGCCGTGGCGCCACGCATGGGCGTTTCCACGACGGGGTGCGGATGCACGGCTGCCTGTTTCTGTGGCTGGGGCTGTTGCTCGCGATACCGGCCAGTGCGCGGGCCTCGGCGCAGCTGCCGCTGCGTGTCGCCGTCAGCCAGGCCAATGGCGAACCCTTCGTGCTCTACGACAGCGATGGGCGCTTCCGCGGCGGCATTGCCAAGGACATCATCGACCAGTTCGCGCGCGCGCTGGCAATCAAGCCGCAGTACCTCGACCTGCCACGCGCGCGCGTCGTTCCCGAGCTGCTGCGCGGAGGCATCGACGCTGCGTGCTTCCTGGCGCCGGCCTGGGTCGAGCGTCCGGGGCGGCTGCAGTGGTCGCCGTCTCTGTTCCACATTCGCCAGGTGATCGTCAGCCCGGCAAGCGCGTCGCCGGTTCGCCGGGCCGACGATCTGTTCGGCAAGCGCGTGGGCACCCTACTCAATTACACCTATCCGGAACTGCAGCCGTTCTTCGCCGATGGCCGGATCCAACGCGCCGACGCACCCAGCGAAGCCTCCAATCTCGCCAAGCTGCAGCGCGGGCGGATCGAGGCCCTACTCGCTATCGACCTCACCATCCTGCACCAGCAGACGCACGGGCAACTGCAGCAATCGCTGCGCATCGATGCGCTGTGGGGCGATGCCAACCCGGTGCACTGCGCATTCAGCCAAGCCTTTGTCACGCGCCTGCCCGGTTGGCGAAAGCCGCTCGAAGAGATGGTCGCCAATGGTCAGGTGCAGACCTGGATCGATCGTTACACCGGGGGCCGACGTATTCCGGCGGCGCAAGGCTTGGGCGTAGACTGCGGCAATTGCGCGCCGCCACCCGCAGGGAGAACGGATTGAGCGAGCCAGACCGCAACGCGGACATGAAGACCGGCGTGGCGCGCCTGCTCGGTGGCGGCATCGGCCAACGCCTGTTCGGCTACATCCTGCTGTTTAGCGCACTGGTCACCCTGCTGCTGGCCTCGCTGCAGTTGTACTTCGAGTACCGGCGCGATCTTCAGACGGTGGAGCGTCGCGTACTCGACCTCGAGCGCAGCAGCCTGGACAGCATCGCGCACAGCCTGTGGAACGTCGACGCCGACCAGTTGCGCGTACAACTGGAAGGCATCCAGCGGCTTCCCGACATACGCGCCGTGTCGGTACGCGAGATCGAGATCGGCGACGACGTGCCGGCGCTCAACGTCTCGCTGGGCGAACCGGACGCCAATGCCGAGCTGGCATGGACGATGCCGGTGTACTTCGACGACTTCGGCGGCCGCCGGCAGATCGGCGAACTGCGCATCGAGGCGTCGATGGAAGCCATCCACGCTCGCCTGCGCGAACGGGCCCTGCTGATCTTCGCCACCGAGGCGGTGCAGACCTTTCTGGTGGCGCTGTTCATCATGCTGCTGGTGCACCGGATGGTGACCCGGCACCTCGTCGCCCTGGCGCGGGTGGTCGCCAGTTACGACGTGCGCGCATCCAACACGTCCTTCGCGCTCCAGCGCCGCGCACCCCGCGGCGGCGACGAGCTCGACCGCGTGGTCAAGGCGCTGGAGGATATGCGCGGTAATCTCGAACGCGCCTACACCGAGCTGTCCGACGCCAACGCCGAGCTTGAGCGCGACATCATCGCCCGTCGCCGCGCCGAGGCAGCGGCTGCGCACCTCGCCCACCACGACGCGCTGACCGACCTGCCCAATCGCCGCCTGCTGTTCGACCGCCTTGGGCACGAGCTGTCGATGGCAGCCCGCGGCAATGGCCACGGCGCCCTGCTGTTCGTCGACGTCGACCACTTCAAGACCCTCAACGACGCCCGTGGCCACTTGATCGGCGATGCCATCCTGATTGAGGTTGCGCAGCGCCTGCGCTCCAGTCTGCGCGATATCGACCTGCTGGCCCGGCTCGGTGGCGACGAGTTCGTGGTGGTGCTGTCGTCGCTGGGTGGCACTCCTGATGTCGCCGCCCGTCAGGCGCTGATCGTGGCTGAGAAGGTGCGTTCATCGCTGGCGGTACCGCTGGATGCCGGCGGCCAGGTCCATCACCTGAGCGCCAGCGTCGGCATCGCGCTGTTTCCTGCCGACGGCAACGACATCGAAACCCTGCTCAAGCATGCCGACACCGCGATGTACCACGCCAAGGAGGAAGGCCGGGACTGCGTGCGTTTCTTCCAGCCCGCGCTGCATGCCGCGGTCGAGGCGCGCCACGAGTTGGAGATCGAGCTGCGCAAGGCGTTGGCCGAAGATGCCTTCAACCTGGCCTACCAGCCGCTGTTTGGCAACGACGGCCGTCTGCGTGGCGCCGAGGTGCTGCTGCGCTGGCAGCATCCGCAACGCGGTGCGATCTCGCCGGCGCAGTTCATTCCGATCTGCGAAGAGACCGGCCTGATCGTCGGCGTCGGCTACTGGGTGCTGTGGAATGCCGCCAGGCAATTGCGTGCCTGGGACGACGCCGGGCTGATGCAGGGCCGCTACCTCACCGTCAACATCAGCCCACGCCAGTTCCGCCAGCCCGACTTCGTCGACCGGCTGCTGCAAGTCGTGCAGGAGTTTGCCATCCGCTCCGAGCAGCTGGTGCTGGAGATCACCGAGGGCGTGGTGATGGGGGATCTCGATGCCACGATCGTGCGCATGAACGAGGTCCGCGAACACGGCCTGCGCTTTTACATCGACGATTTCGGCACCGGCTACTCGTCAATGGCCTACCTCAAGCGATTGCCGGTCGACGGCCTGAAGATCGACCAGAGCTTCGTCCGCGACCTCAAGGAAGACGACAACGACGCCGCCATCGTCGAGGCCATCCTCGCCATCGGTCGCCGCTTCGGCCTGACCGTGGTCGCCGAGGGCGTCGAAAACGAGGCGCAGGCGGAGTTCCTGCGCAGCCGCGAGTGCGAGGTGTTCCAGGGCTATCACTTCGGCCGGCCGATGCCCGCTGCCACGTTTGAACAGGAATTCCTGGTCGGCAAGCGCAGCGCATAGTGCCGCGCTGGCCAGCCATCGCCAGCCAGCCCGGAGTCCCCGTGCCAGAGAATCGCCAGAACGCCGACCTGAGCATCCTCAAGCGCCTGCAGCAGCACGCGCACCAGTTGGAGATGTACACCGGACGCGTACCCGACCTGCAGGAGCTGCGCCACCAGCTGCTGCAGTCCAGCGACCAGCTTGGCGACGAGTTGCAGCGCCTGCGCCAGCTGCAGGATGAATGGGCATGGTTTTTCGAGCACTCGTCCGACCTGTTCGCGATTGCCAGCCTCGAAGGCCATTTCGAGCGCCTGAACAACGCCTTCGAGCGGGCGCTGGGCTATACCCGCGAGCACCTGCTGGCAACGCCCTATCTCGACCTGGTGCATCCGGATGACCTTGATGCCGCACGCGCCGAGATGGCCTCCTTGGCGACCGGGCGCGACACGCTCTGCCTCGAGCTGCGCTTCCGCCATCACGACGGCCGTTGGCGCTGGCTGGAATGGACCTGCCCCGCGCCTTCGGCGGGCAGCTCGCGCGTCTACGCCATCGCCCGCGACATCAGTGAGCGCAAGCTCTCGCCGGAAGAGCGACTGTATCGCGCCGAACACGACGAACTGACCGGGCTCGGCAACCGCGCGCTGTTCGACCAGGCGCTGGCCAAGGCCATCGCCCGCACCGAGCGCAACCCCGGCAATCAGGTCGCCCTACTACTTCTGGAGCTCGACGGCCTGGGCGCGATCAACGACAGCCACGGGCACGGCGTCGGCGATGCCGTGCTCAAGACCGTGGCCGCCCGGCTGGCGATCTGCCACCGCCAAGGCGATGTCTCATGCCGGATCGGCGGCGACCAGTTCGCACTCCTGGTTGAAGGCTCCACCGCCACCGAAGTCGGGCGACTGGCGCAGCGCCTGTTGCAGTTCGTCGAGCAGCCGGTCGAAGTCGGTGGGTTGCAACTTCGGCTCAGCTGCAGCGTCGGCGGCGCCGTGTTCCCCGAGCATGCGCACGATGCGGCAAGCTTGCTGCGCCAGGCTGGCAACGCCCTGCAGCAAGCCAAAGCCGCCGGCCGTGGCGAGGCGCAGCTCGGCCCCGCCAGCGACTGATCGCAAAATCATCGAGCAACAAAAAAGCGGGCCGAAGCCCGCTTTCCTGTTGTCAGCTGACGCAGCGCCGGATCAGGCGCCCTCGCCCTCTTCGATGGCCTTCATCGACAGGCGGATGCGGCCCTGCTTGTCGACTTCCAGCACCTTGACCTTGACCAGATCGCCTTCCTTGAGCTTGTCCGAGACCTTCTCGACGCGCTCGTTGGAGATCTGCGACACATGCACCAGGCCATCCTTGCCCGGGGCGATGGTGACGAACGCACCGAAGTCCATGATCTTGGCGACCTTGCCCTCGTAGATGCGGCCCGGCTCGACGTCGGAGGTGATCTGCTCGATGCGCGCCTTCGCGGCCTGCGCAGCGGCGGCGTTGACCGAGGCGATGACGATGGTGCCGTCGTCCTGGATGTCGATCTGGGTGCCGGTCTCCTTGGTGATGCCCTGGATGGTGGCGCCGCCCTTGCCGATCACTTCGCGGATCTTGTCCGGGTGGATCTTCATGGTCAGCAGGCGCGGCGCGTACTCGGACAGCTCGGCGCGCGGCGCGGTGAGCGCCTTGGCCATCTCGCCGAGGATGTGCTGGCGACCCTGCTTGGCCTGGGCCAGCGCGACCTTCATGATCTCTTCGGTGATGCCTTCGATCTTGATGTCCATCTGCAGCGCCGAGATGCCGCCATCGGTGCCGGCCACCTTGAAGTCCATGTCGCCGAGATGGTCCTCGTCACCGAGGATGTCGGAGAGCACGACGTAGTTGTCGCCTTCCTTGATCAGGCCCATCGCGATACCTGCGACCGGTGCCTTGACCGGCACGCCGGCATCCATCAGCGCCAGCGACGAACCGCAGACCGAGGCCATCGACGAGGAGCCGTTCGACTCGGTGATCTCCGAGACCACGCGGATGGTGTACGGGAAAGCTTCCATCGACGGCATCACCGCCTGCACGCCACGACGGGCAAGACGGCCGTGGCCGATCTCACGACGCTTCGGGCCCATCATGCGGCCGGCTTCACCGACCGAGTAGGGCGGGAAGTTGTAGTGGAACAGGAAGTGGTCCTTCGACTCGCCTTCGACGGCGTCGATGATCTGGCCATCACGGGCGGTGCCGAGGGTGGTGACCACGATCGCCTGCGTCTCGCCGCGGGTGAACAGCGCCGAGCCGTGCACGCGCGGCAGCACGCCGGTCTTGACGCTGATCGGGCGGACGGTGCTGAGGTCGCGGCCGTCGATGCGGGTCTTGCTGGCCAGCACCGAGTTGCGCATGGTGCTGTACTCGAGCTCGCCAAACTCCTTGGACAGGTCGGAGAGGTTCCAGCCGTTGGCTTCCGCCTGCGGCTTGAGCGACTCGATCACTTCCTTCTTCAGCGCCGAGATGGCGTCACGACGGGCCAGCTTGTCGCGAATCTGGAAGGCTTCGAGCAGACGGTTGCCGACGGCATCCTTGAGCGCGGCGATCGGCGCCTGCGCCTTCTCCGGCGCGGACCAGTTCCACGGGGTGACGCCGACTTCGGCGGCCAGCTCGTTGATGGCCTTGATCGCGGCCTGCATCTGCTGGTGGCCGAACATCACGGCGCCGAGCATCACGTCTTCGGAGAGCTCACGGGCTTCGGACTCCACCATCAGCACCGCGTTGGCGGTACCGGCGACGACCAGCTCGAGGTCGGAGGTCTTGAGTTCGGAGACAGTCGGGTTCAGCAGGTACTGGCCGTTGGCGTAACCGACCTTGGCGGCACCGATCGGGCCCTTGAACGGGATACCCGACAGCACCAGCGCGGCCGAGGCGCCGATCAGCGCCGGGATGTCGCCGGGGATTTCCGGGTTCATCGCCAGCACCGTGGCGATCACCTGCACTTCGTTGCGGAACTCTTCCGGGAACAGCGGACGGATCGGGCGATCGATCAGGCGCGAGGTCAGCGTCTCGCGCTCGGTCTGGCGGCCTTCACGCTTGAAGAAGCCGCCCGGGATGCGGCCGCCGGCGTAGAACTTCTCGAGGTAGTCGACCGTCAGCGGGAAGAAGTCCATACCTTCCTTCGCGTTCTTGTTGCCGACCGCGGTGACCAGCACCACGGTGTCGTCCATCTTGACGATGACGGCACCACCGGCCTGGCGAGCGATCTCGCCGGTTTCCAGGGTGACCTGGTGCTTACCGTACTGGAAGGTCTTGGTTACTTTCGCCACGTTGTTCGCATCCTTTGTCTTGAGCTTTCGATGATTGACGGCGACGGACCCCGTCCGTTGCCGCTTCGCTTCCCCGAGGGTTTCTGAACCCCGGAAACGACCGCGGCGCATTTCTGCGCCGCGGGGTGTAACTGGATTAGCGGCGCAGACCCAAGCGCTCGATCAGCGTCTGGTAGCGCGCCTGGTCCTTGCGCTTGAGGTAGGCAAGTAGGCTGCGGCGCTGGTTGACCATCTTCAGCAGGCCGCGGCGGGAGTGGTGATCCTGCTTGTGCGACTTGAAGTGCTCGGTCAGGTGCTCGATGCGGGCGGAGAGCAGAGCGACCTGGACTTCCGGCGAACCGGTGTCATTGGTGCCGCGGCCGAATTCGGTGACGATCTTGCTGGTGTCGATGGACATGCTGGATTTCTCGTGTGATGCGCAACCTGCAGAAGCTCCGCCGGATGACGGAACACCGCCTGGTTCGCCGATTGAAGGGATTTGTCTCGGAATGGCGCTGGATTGAAGCGCGCGAAGTATAGCCGCGCGCACCTTTGCAAACAAGCGTTTGCGCGCCGACGCCGCTCTCGCGCAGGCGGGCGAGGGGCCTATCAGCGCCTCAGTTGCAGGCGGCCCAACGGAACAGGCGCTTGGGCCGCAGCAGGCCCGCCTCGTCCATCTCACCGAGGCCGAGACTGCGACCACCGACATCACGGATATCGACGCCACCGGTGACGCCGGGCGGCAGCGACACCGCCTGGCCCTGCCCCAAGCGCCGGGCCGCTTCCGTGTCGACGATGACACTGGGCCAGCCAACAAGGCCAGCCTCGATCGGCAGCAAGCAGGCGTCGAGCGCCGCTTCATCGGCGGAAGCCAAGGCCTGCAGCTGCTCCAGAGTGAACATCCTCGGCGTCATGAACGGCTCGACCCACAGGCGGCGCAGCACCGTGATGTGGCCGCCGCAGCCCAGAGCTTCGCCAAGGTCGCGGGCCAGACTGCGGATATAGGTCCCCGAGCCGCAGGTCACTTCCAGGCGCAGGCGGTCGCCGGACAGCTCGACCAGGCCGACATGCTCGATCACCACCTCGCGCTCGGGCACCTCGATCGCCTCGCCACGGCGCGCCTTGGCGTACAGCGGCTCGCCGCCCTGCTTCAGCGCGGAATAGATGGGAGGCCGCTGGCGGATGCGGCCGGTGAAGGCCGACAAAGACGCTTCGACCTGTGCCCGCGTGAGTGCCGGGACCGGTCGCTCGCGCAGCATCTGCCCATCGGCATCATCGGTATCGGTCTCCACGCCCAGCCGCACTTCGGCGGCGTAGGCCTTGCGTTGCCCCAACAGCAGGCCGGCGATCTTGGTCGCTTCGCCGAAGCAGACCGGCAGCAAGCCGGTGGCGAGTGGATCGAGGCTGCCGGTATGGCCCGCCTTCTCCGCGCGGAACAGATGCCGCACCCGCTGCAGCGCCTGGTTGGAACTCAGGCCGGCCGGCTTGTCGAGCAGCAACAGGCCGTCAAGCGGCCGGAAACGCGTGCGCGGTTTCAAGCGCCTGCTTCGCCCGGAGGTGGTGCATCGCGCAGCAACTGTTCGATGCGCTCGCCCTTGTCGACGGAATCGTCGTAGTGGAAATGCAGCTCGGGGATGTGGCGCATGCGTACTACCTTGCCGAGCTGGAAGCGCAGTTCAGGTGCCAACGCCTTGAGCGCCTTGACCGCGGCGGGCCCCTGCTCGCCGATCAACGCGGTGACGAACACCTTGGCATGCGCCAGGTCACGGGTGATCTCGACGTCGGACACGCTGACCGAGGGCAGGCCATGCTCACGCACGGCGTTGTGCACCAACTGCCCGAGGTCGCGGCGCAGCTGCGCAGCGACCCGGTCGGTGCGATGGAAGCTCTTGGTGGCCATGCGTTATCTCCGGTAGGCAGCGCCCCTTACAGGGTACGCTGCACCTCGATGCGCTCGAAGCACTCGATCTGGTCGCCCGGCTTGACGTCGTTATAGGCCTTCACCGCGATACCGCACTCGGTACCGCTCTTGACCTCTTCGACGATGTCCTTGAAGCGGCGCAGCGACTCCAGCTCGCCCTCGAACACCACGGTGTTGTTGCGCAGCACGCGGATCGGCTTGTTGCGCTTGACCGAGCCTTCGGTAACCAGGCTGCCGGCAACCGCACCGAACTTGGAACTGCGGAACACATCGCGAACCTCGGCGATACCGATGATCTCTTCGCGGATCTCGACCCCCAGCAGACCGGATGCGACCTGCTTCACCTGGTCGATGACGTCGTAGATGATCGAGAAGTAGCGCAGGTCGAGGCCACTGCCTTCGATGATCTTGCGCGCGCTGGCATCGGCACGGACGTTGAAGCCGATGATCACCGCCTTGGCAGCTGCCGCCAGGGTGGCATCGGATTCGGTGATGCCGCCGACGCCGGACGAGATCACGTTGATCTTGATCATGTCGTTGGT
>DASUOA010000083.1:0-3796 GCA_036276895.1 Arenimonas sp.
GCACGGCGACTCGGCCTGCTACGAGGCGATGGTGCTGATGGCGCAGCCCTTCTCCTACCGCTACCCGCTGATCGAAGGCCAGGGCAACTTCGGCTCCACCGACGACCCCAAGAGCTTCGCGGCGATGCGTTACACCGAGGCAAAGCTGTCGCCGATCGCCGAAGTGCTGCTGGGAGAACTCGAGCAGGGCACGGTCGACTGGAGCCCGAACTTCGACGGCACCCTGCAGGAACCGACCTGGCTGCCGGCGCGGCTGCCGCACCTGCTGCTCAACGGCACCACCGGCATCGCCGTCGGCATGGCCACCGATATCCCGCCGCACAATCTCAACGAAGTGGTCAGCGCCTGCGTGCGCCTGCTTGACGACCCCGACGCCACCGTGCGCGACCTCTGCGAGCACGTGCGCGGCCCCGACTATCCGACAACCGCCGAGATCATCACGCCGGCGCGCGATCTGCAGTCCATCTACGAGACCGGCAACAGCAGCGTGCGCGCCCGTGCCACCTGGGTGCGCGAGCAGAACAACATCGTGCTCACCGCGCTGCCCTACCAGGTGTCGCCCTCCAAGGTGATGGAACAGATCGCGCAGCAGATGCGCGCCAAGAAGCTGCCCTGGCTCGAAGACCTGCGCGACGAGTCCGACCACCAGAACCCGGTGCGCCTGGTGCTGGTGCCGCGTTCCAATCGCGTCGATATCGAGGCGCTGATGGGGCACCTGTTGGCGACCACCGATCTCGAGAAGAGCTACCGCGTCAACCTCAACATCATCGGTCTCGATGGCCGACCGCAGGTCAAGAACCTCAAGGACCTGCTCGCCGAATGGCTGCACTTCCGCACCGGTACCGTGCGTCGGCGCCTGCAGCACCGCCTCGACAAGGTCGAGCGACGCCTGCACCTGCTCGAAGGCCTGCTGGTCGCCTTCCTCAATCTCGATGAAGTCATCCGCATCATCCGCACTGAGGACGAACCCAAGGCGGTGCTGATGGCACGCTTCGGCCTGTCCGAGGACCAGACCGACTACATCCTCGACACCAAGTTGCGCCAGCTCGCCCGCCTGGAGGAGATGAAGATCCGTGGCGAGCAGGACGAACTGGTGCGCGAGCGCGAGAAGATCATCGGCATCCTCGGCTCGGCCGCCAAGCTCAAGAAGCAAGTCAAGGATGAGCTGCTGCAGGACGCCAAGAAGTTCGGCGATGCCCGCCGCTCGCCGCTGGTCGAGCGCGGCGCCGCGCAGGCGATCAGCGAGAGCGAGCTGGTGCCGAGCGAACCGGTGACCGTCGTGCTGTCGCAGAAAGGTTGGGCGCGCACCGCCAAGGGCCATGAGGTCGATGCCGCTGCGCTCAGCTACCGCGAAGGCGACAAATTGCTGATGGCCGCGCGCGGTCGCAGCACTCAGCAAGTGGCCTTCATCGATTCGACCGGCCGCAGCTACTCGGCACTGGCGCACACCCTGCCGTCGGCGCGTGGCAACGGCGAGCCGCTGACCGGACGCTTTGCACCGCCATCGGGCGCACAGTTCATCGGCGCCGCTGTTGCCGACAACGATGCCCGCTACGTGCTGGCATCGAGCTACGGCTACGGCTTCGTCACCCGCTTCGAGAACTTCACAGGTCGCAACAAGGCGGGCAAGCAGCTGATCAACGCCGATGACAAGGCCGACATCCTCAAGCCCGTCGCGGTCACCGACCCGGCGACCGACTGGGTGGTGTCGATCACTTCCGCTGGCCACCTGCTCGCCTTCCCGCTGACCGAGCTGCCGGAGCTCGACAAGGGCAAGGGCAACAAGCTGATCCAGATTCCGCCGGCCAAGCTCAAGTCAGGCGAAGAGAAGGTGGTCGCGGTCGCCTGCGTACGCCAGGGCGGCGAGCTGACCATCTTCTCGGGCAAGCAGAAGCTGGTGATGAGCTGGCGCGACCTGCAGGCTTACGAAGGCACCCGCGCCAGTCGCGGCAACTTGCTGCCGCGCGGCTACCAGCGCGTGGACGGCGTCGAGACCGCCTGATCGACGCTCAGCCCGGCCAGCGCGCAAGCACCGCGGCACCTGGATCGGTGCCATGGCCGGGCTCAGGTGCGGGCGCCTGCCGCAGCCAGGCAAAGGGCAGCACGCCAGCCCAGCACGGCCAGTCGGCGTCTTCGGGATCGTCGATCGGGCCGCCGCTGCGCGCCTTGAGCACCGCGCGCTCGATCGGAAGCCGCAACACCGTGGTCGCGGCGATCTCTTTCCGATTCGGCGCGCGCACCTGCGACCAGCGACCCGGCAGCACTGCGTCGAAGAAGGCCTCGAACGCCCGCTGCTTGTCGGCCGGATCCTCAAGGGCCTGGTATCGACCGTAAAGATTCACCGAACGGTAGTTGGCTGAATGCGAGAAAGCCGAGCGCGCCAGCACCAGGCCATCGACATGACAGACATTGGTGCAACTCGCTCCCTGCAGCAGCTGCCGCAGCAGGCGGCTGCCATTGCTGCCGTGAATATAAAGATGCTCGCCTTCGCGCCAGTAGGCGGTGGGCAACACGTGCGGCTGGCCCTCGTGAACGAAGGCGATCTGGCAGACCCAGTGCGCGTCGAGCAGCGCGTGCACGGCGGCACGGTCGTAGCTGGCACGCTCCGGATGGCGACGCAGCCGGGTGGCGGGATCAACGGGAAAGTGGGTGGACATGGCGAACTGGCGGTAGCGGGCTGACGGACCTACGATAAGATTCCAGTGGCCCCAGCAGTTGCGCCACTTCAATACTTTTCATGGAACCACTGATGCCCACACATGCCCTGCTCGACTGGCTGCCGCTGCGCCTGCGCCAGTGGTCCGACCTGAGCTTGCAGCAGTCGCTGTACCAGGCACTGCGCGAGGCGATCGTCGAAGGCCAGCTGCGCCCCGGCGAACGGCTGCCGTCCACCCGCGCGCTGAGCGATGCGCTGGGCATCGCTCGTAACACGGCACTGGCGGCCTTCGCGCGACTGCAGGCGGAAGGCTATGCGCAGGGGCGACACGGCTCCGGCAGCTTCGTCGCCGACACGCTGCCGGAGCGCTTCCTGCACAGCCGCGGATCCCGCCGGCAACGCGTCGCTTCGGCGCCACCTCGGCTGTCAAAGCGAAGCCGTTGCTGGCTGGGCAGCGACGACCCTCCGCGTCGTCGCAGTGCCGGCGCCTTCGTACCCGGCATGCCGGACCTGCGCGGCTTCCCGTTCCGCGAGTGGTGGCGGCTACTGCACAAACACCAGCGCCAGGCCCCGTGGCAACGCTGCGACTACGGCCGCGACGGCGGTTTGCCGGCCCTCAAGGCCGCGATCGCCAAGTATTTGCGACTGGCACGGTCGGTGGTCTGCGAGCCGGAGCAGGTGCTGGTCACCGGCGGCACCCAGCAATCGCTGGACCTGTGCTGCCGTGTGCTGGCCGACCCCGGCGACCGTTTCGCAATCGAAGAGCCCGGCTATCTGGGAGCGCGCGCGGCGGCCCAGGCCAACGGCTTGCAACTGCAACCAGTGCCGGTGGACGGTGACGGCCTGCGCTGCGATCGCCTGCCGCGCTCGCCGCCGCGACTGATCTATGTCACTCCCTCGCACCAGTACCCGCTTGGCGCCGTCATGAGCCTGGCACGCCGGCAGGCCCTGCTCGCTTACGCCAACGCACAAGGCAGCTATATCCTGGAGGACGACTACGACGCTGAGTTCCGCTTCGCCGGCCCACCGCTGGCCGCGCTGCAGGGTCTCGACCGCCATGGCCGCGTGCTCTACATGGGCACCTTCAGCAAGGTGCTCTACCCAGCGCTGCAACTTGCCTACCTGGTATTGCCGGAAGCG
>DASUOA010000084.1:0-3760 GCA_036276895.1 Arenimonas sp.
GCTGCGCTACACCCAGGCACTGATCACGCAGATGGCGCAGACCGCGGTCTGCAATCGTCACCACTCGATCGACCAGCAGCTGTGCCGCTGGTTGCTGCTGTCGCTCGACCGTCTGCCGAGCAACCAGCTGAGCATGACCCAGGAACTGATCGCCAATATGCTCGGCGTACGCCGCGAAGGCGTCACCGAAGCCGCCGGCAAGTTGCAGAAGATGGGCGCCATCGAATACAGCCGAGGACAGATCACGGTGCTTGATCGCGCGCAGATCGAGAAGCTGAGCTGCGAATGCTATGCGGTGGTCAGGCAGGAAACCGATCGCCTGATGCCTCGGCAGCCGCGCAAGCCCTAGCGAGAGTCGGCAGCTCACGCCAAGACGGCGCAGACACCGCTTACGCGGCCTTCGAATACAGCCGTCATCGGTACGCAACCGCACCGACCCGTCTACTCGACAGGCCTAGTCTGGCCCTGTGCCGCGACACCCGCGGACAGAGGAACCACCATGAAACGTTCCATGTTGATGATGCTCGTGCTGGCCAGTGCCGCCGGCTTGGCCGCCTGTGAACAGCAACCCACCGTCGTAGTCCCAGCGACGCCGGTGGCCGTACCAGGCCCAGCGGGACCGCCTGGCGAGAAGGGAAACACCGGAAACACCGGTGATACCGGCGCCCAAGGCGACCAGGGCGACCAGGGCTATCAAGGCTATCAGGGCGACCAAGGCTCCCAAGGCGAACAGGGTGAGCAGGGCAATCAAGGCAACCAGGGCGAAGACGGCGTCGATGGCGAAGACGAAGACCCCAGCTGACCCGTGATCGCGACGCACCACGGTGCGCCGCGATTGCACCGGAATGGTGAACCGCCTGTTCGGTGCGACACCACACCGATGACGGCATGCAGAAACGCCAGTCCAGGCCTCCGGCGGGATCTGACGTAGCGCCCAATACCTGGCGGAACTCGATTGGACAACAGCGACCTTCGATCGACCGACCCGGCGGACGGTAGTCCCTCCGCCGTCCGCGACCACGGCTCGCCGAGGCTGACCACGCTGACCCTGCTGGCAGCCGTCGCCGCCTGTTGGCTGGCTGCGGAGTTGCTGATACCGGTTTTCCTGGCCGCGTTTCTCGCCCTGCTTGCCAATCCGCTGGTGAGCCAGTTGCAGCGGCTGTGGGTGCCACGCGCGCTCGGCGGCGCCGCGCTTATCGTGGGTGTGCTGGTGACCACCGCCATGCTCGGCAGCCTGCTGATCGCCCCCGCTGCGGCCTGGATGGAAAAGGCACCCTCCGCACTGGCGCAGATAGCACCACGGGTGACGTCGATGGTCAGCCGGATCGATCAGGTGAACCGCGCCACGGCATCGATCGCCAATGCAGGCAGTGCCAACAGCGCGGCCAGTGACAACGCTGCCGCCTTGGCGGCACGACCACAGCCACCCAACCTCTGGCGACTGGTGCTGGGCACGCCGCGGATGCTGGCATCGATCCTGGCAGTGGCTTTGCTGGCGTACTTCTTCCTGCTTTACGGCGAGCGTCTGCAACGCCATGCAGTCGCCCTGCTACGCGAGAGCCGCCAGCAACGGCTGGCATTCGACATCCTCCGCACCATGGCCACCGATGTCTCGAAATACTTCGCCACCATCAGTGTGATCAACGGCCTGCTCGGACTGTTGCTGGCAGCGGCGCTGTGGTGGCTTGGCCTGGATCTGGCCGATGCGCTGCTGTGGGGCACGTTCGGCGCCTTGCTGAACTACATTCCCTACATCGGCCCCTTTGTCGGCGTCGCGGCACTGGCGCTGATGGGCATCATCACGTTCGATACCCCCCTGCAAATGCTCCTGCCTGCGGCGATCTACCTCGGGCTGCAGGTGCTGGAATCCGAGTTCTTCACGCCGATCATGCTTGGCCGCCGGCTGGCACTGTCGCCGCTGGTGATGCTGCTGTGGCTGATGCTGTGGGGATTCCTCTGGGGCATCGCCGGGGTGCTGCTGGCGATGCCGATGCTGATGTGCATGAAGATCGTCGCCGATCGCGTCGATGGCGGCCAACGCTGGGCTCGCGTCATCGAGTAGCCCCCGCGCGTGGAGTGCAAAGCGCTCCAGCGCACCGACCACGCTCGCGAAACGCCCTAGTCTTCAGCGAATGGTCGCAGCCGCTGCCAGCCTCACCGCCCCGTTGGTGGGTATCGACCAACGCATCATCTGGAGATTCCTCATGCAACGCTTCGCACTCAGCACGCTCGCCGTCGCCGTGCTCGCCGCCACTGCTGCATCGCCGGTGGCCGGCCAATACCGCGACCGCCACAATGACCAACACAACCTGCGCGCCGACACGGCGCAGGTGATCAGGGTCCAGGAGCGATTCGAACGCAATCGCGGCCATCAATACCAGGAATGCTGGAACGAGCGGACCCGTCAGAACGAAGGCGGCTACTACCGCGACGAGGACGGCCGCCTGCACCGCTACGATGGCAGGCGCAAGGACGGCAATGCCGGCGGCGCGGTCATCGGCGCGCTCATCGGTGGCGCCCTGGGCAACCAGGTTGGCCAGGGTAGCGGACGCGCCGCAGCGACCATCGCGGGGGCCGCGATCGGTGCCAGCATCGGCAACCGCACCGGCCAGAAGGACCATGCCGATGGCTACGACTACTATCGCGACAACTCCGGCCAGACCCTGCGCTGCCGCCTGGTCGACGAGCAGGACTACGACCGCCGCTACGGCGACCGCTACGGCCGTTATCGCGGCAATGCCAGCTACCTGGTGTCCTACCGCTATGCGGGACAGAACTACCAGGCCGTGATGAGCACGCGACCGGGCCGCTACCTGCGGGTGCTGGTTGATGTCCAACCGCAAGAGCGAGGGGTGTCGTACAACCGCTAGCCGCCCCCTGAACCAGAACGCGGTGACTGGCGACGTGTCAGCCCTGCCCGGGAAGGCGAGCTACGGGAGCGGCGCGTGATGAAGTACAAGACCGAGCGCTTGACGCCGCCGCAGGCCGTCAAGCGCTAGGCAGCACCGCGCAACGGACTCTTGGAAAGATCCAGCAGGGTGATCACGACGCCGTCGATCAGGTTGTCGATCCGCCGGTAGGGCATGATGCGGACCTGGAACTGGCGGCCGTCGCCGGTTTCGACCTGCTTCTCCGACGGCAACAGGGTACGCAGCGTTTCCGACGCGTCCTCCTGCAACGCCGGATACTGCAGGCTGCCGGTGAGGTCGCTGAGCGGCCGGCCGATGTCGCTCTCGCGCAGGTTGATCAGCTTCGCCGCGCGATCGGTGTAACGCCGGACGTTGAGATGCTGGTCGAGAAACAGGATGGCGATCTCGATGCTATTGAGCACGTTCTTCATGTCGCTCTGCGCCAGCGCGAGATCGTCCAGCTTGGCCTGCAACTCGCTGTTGATGGTCTGCAGTTCCTCGTTCATCGACTGCATTTCCTCCTTGGAGGTGGTCAACTCCTCGTTGGCCGACTGCAGCTCCTCGTTGCTCGACTGCAACTTTTCGTTGGTCGATTGCAACTCCTCGCGCGAGGCGCGGGTCTCCTCGCGCAGCGCCTCGATTTCGTCGCGGTACTGCCGCAACTGCGTCTCGTAGCTGGCTTGCAACGCCCCCTTGGGCTGCTTTCGCGAACGCCCGGAAAGCGATTCGATGTCGCGGAACACCACCATGGTCAAGCCGCGCAGAGCCGCCGGCTCGTGCAGTGCCTGCAAGGTGACATCGACCACCTGCACCCCGGCCGCGGTCGGCACCTGCAGGCCATGCAGTTGCAA
>DASUOA010000085.1:0-4456 GCA_036276895.1 Arenimonas sp.
GCACTTCCGCCGGTTTGTAGCCGAGTTGCTGCAAGGCCACCGTCGCTTCCACCACAGGATCCGCCGGCATCGTCGGACTCCCTCCGGGCACCGCAACAGCGCCACCCCCGAAGTCCGCGGCGCGATCACGCAGCTCGACCACCATCCGCTCGGCGGTCTTCTTGCCGACACCGGGAATGCGCGTCAACGCGGCGATATCGCCGGCCTGCACCAGCCGCGCGAAGTCCGACACCGAGGCACCGGACAGGATCGCCAGCGCGATCTTGGCGCCGATCCCGGTCACCTTCTGCACTTCACGGAACAACCGGCGCTCCGCTTCGGTAAGGAAACCGTACAGCGCCACGCTGTCTTCCTTCACCGCGTAATGGGTGAACAGCACCACCTCGCGCCCGACCTCCGGCAGGTCGTAGAAGGTCGACATCGGCGCATCGAGTTCATAGCCGACGCCACCGACATCGATCATCAACTGCGGCGGCGCCTTGTGCACCAGCAGACCTTTGAGTCGTCCGATCATCGCCGCCCTCTCCTTCTGAGCAATGCCGAGGCCAGCACGCCGGTGCGCGCGGCCAGCGAGCGCGAATGCGCGTGGGTGATCGCCACCGCCAGCGCATCGGCGGCATCGGCCTGCAACTTGCCAGGCAAGCCCAGCAGCACGCCGACCATATGCTGCACCTGCGCCTTTTCGGCGACACCGCGGCCGACTACGGCGTTCTTGATCTGCATGGGCGCGTATTCATTGACCGGCAGATCGCGCAGCACCGCGGCACAGATCGCGGCACCGCGCGCCTGTCCAAGCTTCAGCGCCGAATCCGGATTCTTGGCCAGGAACACCCGCTCGATCGCCACTTCCTGCGGCCGGTATTCCTCGATCAATGCGGTCAAGCGCAGCACGATCGCCTTCAGACGTTGCGGAAAATCCTCTTCACCGGCCACGAACACTGCTTCGTGATGCACATGCACGGCCTTGCCGGTGGCGTCGGCATCGACGATGCCGACGCCGGTGCGCTGCGATCCCGGATCGATACCGAGAATGCGGACCGTCACGTATACGCGTCTTCGCCGAGCTCGGCGTTGTGGTAGACGTGCTGCACGTCGTCGAGGTCCTCGAGCATGTTGATCATCTTGAGCACCTGCTGCGCCGTCTCGCCGGCGACCGCGACATCGTTGTCGGCGCGCATCGTCACTTCCGCCTCGATCGGCTCAAGACCAGCTGCCACCATCGCCGCCTTCACGCCCTCGAAGGCCTCGGGCGCGGTGAACACCTCGATCATGCCGTCGTCATGGGTCTTGATGTCGTCGGCACCGGCCTCGATCGCGGCCTCGGTGATGGCATCCTCGCTGGCGCCGGGCGCGTAGCTCAGCACGCCGAGCTTCTTGAACATGAAAGCCACCGAGCCGTCGGTGCCGAGATTGCCGCCGCACTTGTTGAAAGCGTGACGGACGTCGGCGACGGTACGCACCTTGTTGTCGGTCATGCACTCGACGATCACCGCGATACCGCCCGGCGCGTAGCCCTCGTAACGGATTTCCTCGTAGCTGATGCCTTCGAGTTCGCCGGTGGCTTTCTTCACCGCGCGCTCCATCACGTCCTTGGCCATGTTCTGCGCCAGCGCGCGGTCCATTGCCAGACGCAGGCGCGGATTGGCTTTCGGATCGCTGCCGCCGGCACGCGCGGCGACCGACAGCTCGCGGATGAGCTTGGTGAAAATCTTGCCGCGACGCGCGTCCTGCGCGTTCTTGCGGCCCTCGATGGCCATCAACCTGCCCATGGATCACCCCGGTCTTTCAAAGGCGCAAAGTATAGCGAAGCACCGCCCGGTATCCGCCGTGACCTGGGTCAGGCGCGCGGTTGCCGGCGCCGCTCCGGCAGCTTGCCGTGATGGAGGAAATACGCCGTGTGCTCGGCCACCACGGGCGCCAGCAGCAGCCCGCTGTGGCTGAGCGGCAGCACCCGATGCGCCGCCAGGCCCGGCAGGCGCGTCTCCCAGACCGCCACGGTGCCGTCATTGACGCCATCGAAGTCGGAGAACCAGCGCCCCAGCCCCAGCGACTTGCCACCGGCCAACATCGCCACCTGCCGCCCTTCCGGCAGCATCGGCAGGCCACTGCGCAGCAACGGGCCGCTACGGCCGTTGATCCAGCCCACATGCCGGCGATGCAGGGCGCGCGCGGCACTGCTGCCGGCCAAGGGCGAACCCAGGCACACCACCCGGCCAGGCGGCAGTTGCTGGTACTCGAGCAAAGTCTGCATCGCGATCAGGCCACCCAAGCTGTGGGCGACCAGATGCACCGGCCCGGGCTGCAGCGCATAGAGCTTCATCGCCAGGCGCTCGGCGGCACGCGCCGGCGAACCCCAGAGCGTGCCGTAATCGAAACGCAGGCAGTGGAACCCGGCCTGCGCCAGCCGCCGCGACAGCGGCCACATCGCCGGGCTGCGCAGCGCCAGACCGTGCAGCAGGACGACGGTTTCGGCCATGCGCCGGGCTTACGCCTTCGGCACCGCGCGCACGTGCACCTCGGCCAGCTGCGCCTCGGGAATCGGTGACGGTGCACCGGTCATCGGACATTGCGCGGTCGTGGTCTTGGGGAAGGCGATGACGTCGCGGATCGACTCGGTACCGGCGATCAGTGCGGCGATGCGGTCGATGCCGAAGGCAATGCCACCGTGCGGCGGCGCGCCGTAGCGCAGCGCTTCGAGCAGGAAGCCGAACTTCAGCTCGGCCTCCTCAGCACCGATGCCGAGCAGCTCGAACACCGTCGCCTGCATCTCCGAGCGATGGATACGGATCGAACCGCCGCCGATCTCGTTGCCATTGAGCACCATGTCGTAGCCGCGCGACACCGCGCTGCGCGCGTTGGCCTTGAGATCGCTGACGTCGTCGATCGACGGCGCCGTGAAGGGATGGTGCAGGGCGACAAAGCGCTGCGCCTCCTCATCCCACTCGAACATCGGGAAATCGGTGACCCACAGTGGGCGCCACGAATTCTCGACCAGACCGAGATCCTTGCCGACCTTGATGCGCAGCGCGCCGAGGAAGTCGCTGACCACTTTGTAGGTGCCGGCACCGAAGAAGGCGAGATCGCCGGGCTGCAATCCGATCGCCGCGACCAGCGCCTTGAACGCCGCCTCATCGAAGAATTTCTGGATCGGCGAATTGGCCACGCCATCCTCGCCGAGCTTGATGTACGCGAGGCCCTTGGCACCGTACTTCGCGGCATAGGCGCCGTAATCGTCGATCTGCTTGCGCGAGAACGCGGCGCCACCGGGCACCCGCAGCGCGGCAACGCGGCCGTCGGCATGCGTGGCCCAATCGGTGAAGACCTTGAACTGGCTGTCCTTGACCAGATCGGCCACGTCCTGCAGCTCCAGCGCGATGCGCAGGTCGGGCTTGTCCGAGCCGTAGCGACGCATCGCCTCTTCGTAGGTCATGCGCGGGAAGGGATCGGCCAGTTCGATGCCGGCGACGTCGCGCAGCACCTCGCGGATCATCGTCTCGACCGTGTCCTGCACGTCACGCTCTTCGACCCAGGCGAACTCCATGTCGAGCTGGGTGAACTCCAGCTGGCGATCGGCACGCAGCGCCTCGTCGCGGAAGCAGCGCGCGATCTGGTAGTACCGGTCGAAGCCCGACATCATCAGGATCTGCTTGAACAGCTGCGGGCTCTGCGGCAGTGCGTAGAACTCGCCCGGATGCATGCGCGCGGGCACCAGGAAGTCGCGCGCGCCCTCGGGCGTCGCCTTGGTCAGGATCGGCGTCTCGATGTCCTGGAAGCCGCGGGCATCGAGCCAGGCGCGCATCGCGCTGACCAACCGGGTGCGGGTGCGCATCATGCGCTGCATTTCCGGACGGCGCAGGTCGAGGTAGCGGTAGCGCAGGCGGATGTCCTCACCGGGATTCTCATGCGCATGGAACGGCAGCGGCTGCGCCTTGTTCAGCACCTCGATCGTCGTCGCCACCACTTCGACCTGGCCGCTGCGCAGCTTGTCGTTGACCGACTGGCGCTTGCGGACATGTCCGGTGATACGCAAGCAGTCCTCGTAATGCAGACCACCGGCCACCGCCATCACCTCGGCATTACCCTCGACATCCGTGGGTTCCGCGACCACCTGCACGATGCCCTCGTGGTCACGCAGATCGATGAAGCACAGGTGGCCGAGGTTGCGGGCGACATCGGCCCAGCCGCAAAGAGTGACGGTCTGGCCGATCAAGGATTCATCGACCAAGCCACAGAAGTGGGTGCGCATGCAAAGCTCCAATGCACGGCGCGGGCGCGCCGAAAACCCGCAATTCTAGCCGGCAGCGGGTGGCCGCGCAGCCGCAGCCCAAGCGGCCGCTGTTTGAGCCCTCGCAGAGGGCGAGTTCGGCCGCGCCGGGGGCGGCGGAGCGGCTACCCGCTGCCGGCGGGCGAAGGGCCAGTTTGCGTCGGCTTTACTCGTGCCCCCAAGGCGCCGGAG
>DASUOA010000086.1:0-2237 GCA_036276895.1 Arenimonas sp.
TTTACTCTGACCCCCTTTTCGCTCCCCTTTTTCGCTCACTCCATCTTCGCCTTGAGTGCCGCGACCGCCGGCAGCTCCTTGCCTTCGCAGAATTCGAGGAAGGCACCGCCGCCGGTGGAGATGTAGCTGATACCGGATTCGACGCCGTACTTGTCGACGGCGGCCAAGGTATCGCCGCCGCCGGCGATGGAAAACGCCGACGACGCGGCAATCGCCCTGGCCAGCACCTCGGTGCCCTTGCCGAAGGCATCGAACTCGAACACCCCGACCGGGCCGTTCCACACCACGGAGCCGGCCGACTTGATCAGCTGCGCGTAACGCGCGGCGGTGTCCGGGCCGATGTCGAGGATCATGTCGTCATTGCCGACCGCATCGACCGGCTTGACCGTCGCCGGCGCATCGGCGGCGAAGGTCGGCGCCACCACCACATCGGTCGGAATCGGAATATCGGCGCCGCGCGCCTTGGCATCGCTGATGATCTTGCGCGCGGTGTCGAGCAGGTCGTTCTCGCACAGCGACTTGCCAACGCCATAGCCCATCGCCGCGATGAAGGTGTTGGCGATGCCGCCGCCGACGATCAGCTGGTCGACCTTGCCAACCAGGTTCGCCAGCAGTTCGAGTTTGGTCGAGACCTTGCTGCCGGCAACGATCGCCAGCAGCGGCCGCGCCGGGTTCTCCAAGGCCTTCGCCAGGGCATCGAGCTCGGCCATCAGCAACGGCCCGCCGCAAGCGACTTTCGCCGCGCGGATCACGCCATGAGTGGAGGCCTGGGCGCGGTGCGCGGTGCCGAAGGCATCCATCACGAAGACATCGCACAGCGCCGCGTACTTCGCCGACAGCGCTGGATCGTCCTTGCCTTCGCCGACATTCATGCGGCAGTTCTCCAGCAGCACCAGCTGCCCCGGTGCGACGTCAACGCCATCGACCCAGTCACGGATCAGCGGCACCTCGCGCCCCAGCAGTTCGGACAGCCGCGCCGCCACCGGCGCCAGCGAATCCTCGGCCGTCCACACGCCTTCCTTGGGCCGCCCGAGGTGCGAAGTCACCATCACCGCCGCACCTTTTTCCAGCGCCTGCTTCATCGTCGGCAACGCCGCGAGGATGCGCTGCTCCGACGTGATACGTCCCTCTTTCACCGGCACATTGAGGTCTTCGCGGATCAGCACGCGGCGGCCGGCGAGGTCGAGGTCGGCCATGCGGAGGATGGACATGAGGTGGCTCCGGAGCGGGGAAAGGGGCGTATTGTCCCGCGCCCGGGCGCGGAGCAAAAGCGATGCACGTGCTTGACCATAATCAATGCCCCCCGCCGGCATCGCGCCTAGGCTGCCTGCCATGACCGCGATACCGCCCTTCGACGCCGACCTGCTGCGCCGCTACGACCGCCCCGGGCCGCGCTACACCTCGTATCCGACCGCGCCGCAGTTCAGCGACCGCTTCACCGATGCCGACCTGGTCGAGGCCGCGCGGCTGTCCAATGGCGACCCGATCCCGCGCCGACTGTCGCTGTACGTGCACGTGCCGTTTTGCTTCAGCCCCTGTTTCTACTGCGGCTGCAACCGCGTGATCACCCGCGACAAAGCCCGCGCCGAGCCCTATCTGGCGCGGCTCGAGCGCGAGATCGGGCTGGTCGCACCGCTGTTCGACCGCGACCGCGATGTGATCCAGCTGCACCTCGGCGGCGGTACGCCGAACTTCCTCGCGCCCGGGCAGCTCGGCGAGCTGATGGAGACGTTGTCACGGCATTTCCATTTCAGCAGCGCGTCCAACCGCGACTTCTCGATCGAGCTCGACCCGCGGCAGCTGCCGCCCGGCGACATCGAGGCCCTGGCCTACCTCGGCTTCAACCGAGCCAGCCTCGGCGTGCAGGATTTCGACCCGGCCGTGCAGGAAGCCGTCAACCGCATCCAGTCGGTCGAGGAAACCCGCGCGGTGGTCGATGCCTGCCGCCGCAGCGGCTTCCGCTCGGTCAACATCGACCTGATCTACGGCTTGCCGCTGCAGACCCGGGAGGGATTCGGCAAGACGCTGGACACTGTGCTCGAGATCCGTCCCGACCGCCTCGCGGTCTACAGCTACGCGCACCTGCCGCAGCTGTTCCGGCCGCAGCGGCAGATCGACGAGACCCAGCTGCCCAGCGCCGAAGACAAGCTCGGGCTGCTGCAGCTCGCCATCGAAAAGCTCTCGGCCGCCGGCTACCGCTACATCGGCATGGACCACTTCGCTCTGCCCGAGGACGA
>DASUOA010000087.1:0-6414 GCA_036276895.1 Arenimonas sp.
GTGGCGCTGCCGTGTTGATGACCGCGAGCAGCGCATTGAACTGCGCCATCTCGTCGGCATCGAGGGCGAAGGCGCCAAGGCTGCGGCGACGAGAATTCGCATTCGCCGGGGGCAGCGGCAGGGTGGTGGTGAGCGGCGACAGCGACAGGGCATTCATGGCGGACTCCTCGGGTACGCGCTCGGCGCACCGGGTGTGCGCCTGCATCTCTCTCAGATGCAGGCGAAGGATGATCCGTTGCAATGCAGGTGTCGCGTCCGGAAAGTCACCGTGACTTCCGGACGGTTTGTGCCCGGCTCAGACGACGTGCAAGCCCTCGCGCGGCGGGCCATACTCGCTGTATCGGCGGTCGCGCACGCGATGCAGTTGCTCCCACAGCGCGCCTTCTTCGAGGCGGGTGCGCAGCCAGTCGTCGCGCGTCGGGTGGCCACCGTAGAGATGGCCAGATTCGTCGCGGAAGCGGCAGAAGTCTCGGAAATCCTCGACCTCGTCGGCCAGTGCCGGCCAGGCGAGTTCGACCAGCAGGGCATCGTCGAGTTGCCCGACGAAGGGCAGGCGATCGGGAATCATCCCGCCGTCGTCGTCGACATAGTCGAGCAGCCGGCCGATGCGTTGATGCATGGCGGCGTCGACCTGCCAATCGAGGTCGCACAGCAACCGGTGCAGTTCGTCGATGCGTCCCAGGCGGGCACGCAAGGTCGCCTCGGCTTGGCCGCCAGGTAGCGAGGCTAACCAGCGCGCGGCGCTGGCGATGGCGTCGGCGTCGAGGTGCGGTGCATCGGGATTGATCTCGTGCAGCACGTCGTTGAAGTGCACGACGTCTATGCTGCCGAGTTCGTTGCCGGCGACATGGCGGCGACGGTGCATTGTCCGCGCGTGCGGAATCAACAGCGGCGATTCCGCGGGAGTAGGGGGAGTCGGGCGCATTGAGCAGCTCCCTGCCGAACAGGGATGGGTGCCGTGTCGCGGCGAGTCGGCAATGGCCGGACGCGGCCGCATCGAACCGATGCGTGTACCGTGATACGCCGCTTGCCACGCGGCGTCAAACCAGCTCAGTCGAGCAAGCTGCGTGCCAAGCGCGCACGAACCGGCGCGAAGCTGCGCCGGTGCGCGGGGCAGGGGCCGTGCCGCTCCAGCGCTGCCAGATGCGCTGGCGTCGGATAGCCTTTGTGCTCGGCGAATCCGTACTCAGGCCAGCGCTGGTGCAGCGCCAACAGATGGCGGTCGCGCGCGACCTTGGCGAGGATCGAGGCGGCCATGATCGCCGGTTCGCTGGCGTCGCCACGGACGATGGCTCGCGCATCGCAGGGCATGGTGGCGGGCACGCGATTGCCGTCGATCAGCGCCAGCTGCGCCGTCGGCAGCAATGCCATCACGGCGCGTTGCATGCCGTTCATCGTCGCTTGCAGGATGTTGCAGCGGTCGATTTCATCGGTCTCGACGAACTCGATATGCCAAGCCAGTGCCTGCGCCTGGATCTGCGGAAACAGCGCTTCGCGTCGCGTTTCGCTCAGGGCCTTTGAATCGCCGAGGCCGCTGATCGGGCGTGACGCATCGAGGATTACCGCTGCCACGGCAACCGGTCCGGCCAACGGGCCGCGGCCGGCTTCATCGACGCCCGCAATGCGCAGCGGTGCCTCGCTCATCGGTGTCCGGCAACCCCGCCTTCAACGCGCGGCAGCAGCTCGGCAATCGCGTCGGCGGCACTGCGCTCTCCACGCAAGCGCTCATGGATATAGGCGTAGCGCGGCTGAAGCGTGGCGCATTCATCGGGGTGCTCGAACCAATGCAGCACTGCGGCGCAGAGATTCTCCGGCGTGCAGTCGTGCTGCATCAGTTCTGGCACGATCGGCTCATTGGCGAGCACGTTGGGCAGACTGTAGCGCTCGACCTTGAGGATGCCGAAAGCCATCAGGATGCGATAGCTCAGCGCGGCAATGCGGTAGCCGACCACCATCGGCCGCTTCGCCAGCATCGCTTCAAGCGCCGCGGTGCCCGAGGCCAGCAACACCACGTCGGCGGCGATCATCACCTCGTGCGCGCGGCCGTCGAAGAGGCCGATGTTGCGTTGCCCCGATGCCATCAGGTGCTTCTCAATGGCGGCGCGGCATTGTGGCGTTGCTGCCGGGACGGCGACCATCAGGCCGGGGATGCGCTCGCCGAGCAGTCGCGCGGCTTCGGCGAAGATTGGCCACAGCCGCTCGATTTCGCCGAGCCGGCTGCCGGGTAGCATGGCCAGCACTTTGGTGTCAGCGGGAAGCCCAAGCGCCGCGCGCGCCGCCGCGCGATCGGGCTGCAGCGGGAACTTGCGCGCCATCGGATGGCCGACGAATACCGCATCGACGCCATAACGCGCGTAGATCGGCGGCTCCATCGGAAACAGGCACAGTACCCGGTCGACGGACTTGGCAATCTTGCGCGCGCGGTCTTGCCGCCATGCCCAGATTGACGGGCTGACGTAGTGCACGGTGCGGATGCCGGCCTGCTTCAGCTTGCGTTCGAGGCCGAGATTGAAGTCCGGCGCGTCGATGCCGATGAATAGATCCGGCTGCCACTGGAGCAATTGGATGCGCAGCCGTCGGCGCAGGCGCAGCAGCCGCGGCAGATGGCGCAGCACTTCGAACAGTCCCATCACCGACAGCAGCGCGCTGTCGTACCAGATGTCGACGCCAGCATCGCGCATCTGCAGGCCGCCGACGCCGGCGAAATGCGCGTTGGGGTAGCGTTCGCGCAGTGCCTGCACCAGCTCGCCGCCGAGCAGGTCGCCGGAAGCCTCGCCGGCAACCAGGGCGATACGCAGGGGACGACGGTCGGGTGCGGCGTCCATCGCCGCTCAGCGCAGCAGGCCGCGTTCGCTGGCCGCGATGAAATCGAGCATGCGGCGGACATCTTCTGAATCGCCTGCCGACTGCAGAAGCAACTCGCGTGCCTCGGCCAGCGGCTTTCCGGACATGTACAGCGCCCGGTACGCGCGTTTGATCGCAGCAATACGATCGCTGTCGAAGCCGCGGCGCTTGAGGCCTTCGGCATTGATGCCGCGCGGCGCCGCGTACTGGTCGGCGACCATCACGAATGGCAGCACGTCAGCATTGACCAGGCTGCCCATGCCGATGAAGGCATGCGCGCCGATGCGACAGAACTGGTGGATGCCGGCGAATCCGCCGAGGATCACCCAGTCCTCGACGATAGCGTGGCCGGCCAGCGTGGCGTTGTTGGCGAGGATGCAATGATTGCCGACGATGCAGTCATGGGCGACATGCACGTAAGCCATGATCCAGTTGTCATCGCCGATTCGGGTGATGCTGCCGCCGTCTTTGGTGCCGCGGCTGATAGTGGTGAATTCGAAGATCGTGTTGCGATCGCCGATCACCAGTTCGGTGCGCTCACCGCGGAACTTCTTGTCCTGCGGGTCGTTGCCCACCGTCGCGTGGGCGTGGATGACGTTGTCGCGACCCATCCGGGTCGGACCCTGGATGACGCAATGCGAGCCGATGCGGCTGCCCTCACCGATCTCGACCTCGGCACCGATCACCGTGAACGGACCGACCTCGACGCTGGGATGCAAGCGCGCCGCCGGGTCGATCACCGCGCTGGCGTGCACCCCGGTCATCACTTGGCCTCGGCGCAGAGGACCTCGGCGCTGGCGGCCACCTTGCCGTCGATGCGCGCGACGCAGTCGTACTGCGCCATGTTGCGGATCATCCGCTTCAGCGTCACTTCCATGTCGAGCGTATCGCCCGGCACCACCATCTTGGCGAAGCGCGCGTTGTCGACCTTGACCATGAAGAAGCGCTTGTTCGATACATCGGTGCCCGGTGGCAACGAAAGCTGCGTCAGCAGGCCGCCGGCCTGCGCCATCGCCTCGATGATCAGCACGCCCGGCATTACCGGCATGCCAGGAAAGTGGCCCTGGAAGAACGGCTCGTTGATGCTGACGTTCTTGATCGCACGGATACGCTGGTTGGGCTCGAGTTCGAGCACCCGGTCAACCAGTAGAAAGGGGTAGCGGTGCGGCAGCAGGGACTGGATTTTCACCACGTCTACGGGCAGGGATACGGATTCGGCGCTCATGATTCGTCCTTGGGCGATCGCGCAATTCTACGCGCGAGCTGGTCGAGCTGCTTGAAGCGGGCGGCATTGCGGCGCCAGCTGCGGTTGTCCTGGATCGGCGTGCCTGACGAATACTCGCCGGGCTCGCTGATCGAATGAGTGACCAGGCTCATCGCGGTGATGGTGACCTTGTCGGCTATCTCGATATGGCCGACCACGCCGGCGCCTCCGCCGATCAGGCAGTAGCGGCCGACGCGGGTCGAGCCGGCTACCGCGACGCAGCCGGCCATCGCCGTATGCGCGCCGATGCGAACGTTGTGGCCGATCTGGATCTGGTTGTCGAGGCGGACATCTTCTTCGAGCACGGTGTCTTCGATGGCGCCGCGATCGATGCAGGTGTTGGCGCCAATCTCGCAGTCGTCGCCCACTACCACGCCGCCGAGCTGCGGCACCTTGATCCAGTGCCCCTCGTGCATGGCAAGGCCAAAGCCGTCGGCGCCCAGTACGGCGCCGGGATGGATGCGAACCCGTTGCCCGAGACGCACGCGCTTTACCAGTGTGACGCGGGCGACCAGTTCGCAGCCTTCTCCGATCTCGCAGTCTTCACCGATCACGCAGCCGGGGCCGAGCACGGCGGCGGCTTCGATACGGCTGCGTGCGCCAACGTAGCAATGCGGCCCGATGCTGGCCGTCGGATCAATGCTCGCGGAGGGATCGACGCTGGCGCTCGGGTGGGCGCCAGCCGGCGTGGGTTCTGCGCTGTCGAAAAGTGCTGCGATGCGTGCGAACGCCGAATAGGGGTCGCGCGCGATCAGGCAAGGCACGGGGCAGGTATCGGCATCCGCCTCACGCAGCACCACGGCGGCAGCCCGCGTCGTGGCGAGGTCGCCACGGTAGCGTGGGTTGGCAAGAAAGCCGAGCCGGCCGGTGTCGGCACCACTGAGGGTGCCGACACCGATTATCGCGGTCCGGCCATCGCCGCGCAGGCCGAGGCCAAAGCGTTCGGCGAGCGTGGCGAGCGTGTAGGACGCCTCGGCCATGCGCGCCTCCCGATCAGAACTGGCCGCCGAAGCTGAACTGCAAACGCTCGACGCGGTCGTTGCGATCGGTCTGGAACGGCATAGCCCAGCTGATGCCGATCGGGCCCATCGGCGACTGCCACTGCAGCGCGACACCAGCAGAGAAGCGAAACTCGCGCAGCTCGACATCGCGCGGGCTGGCAAAGACGTTGCCGTAGTCGACGAATGCCGACAGGCGGGTGCCGCGGCTATCGAACAGGGTGGGGAACAGAAACTCGAAGGTTCCGGTGGCCTTCACCGCGCCACCGAGCGGCTGGCGAAGCGACAGATTGCCAACCTGGTAGAACGGTCCAAGCGTGTTGGTTTCAAATCCACGCACCGATTGCGGACCGCCGGCAAAGAAGTTCTTGAAGAACGGTAGGCCGCACTTCTCGCCGGTTTCGATGATGGCAACATTATCGTCATCGCGTTCGTAACACAGCCTGTCCGCGGTGTCGCCATAGCTGTCGCCGTAGCCCAATTCAGTGCCTATTTTCAGAACAAGCCAGCGGTTTATCGACAGATAGTGCTCAAAGCTGTAACTGAGCTTGTAATACTCCAAGTCGCTACCAGGAAGCACGAACTCACCGTGCAGGCGGTTGTACGTGCCGCGCGTTGGCATCAGGAAGTCGTTGCGTGAGTCGCGGGCCCAACCAATCTGCGCCCTCCAGGCGTTGATTATCCACTTGCGATTGGGGCCGTATCGGTACTGCAGAGGATCTGTCGTGTTCGGGTCCTCGTCGTCGTTTTCGCTTGGCGTCAACGATCCCGTGGGATCGGTCAAACGGTCATCGTTTTCATGGAACGAAATCGGGGAGTCGCCCAAGGTGCTGAAATACCGCTCACGATCGCCAAGCGTATCGATCATGTAGTCGACCAGTTGCGGAGGCGTAGATCCATCGGTGGTAGTCAACTGGTTGCGGTCGAGGCCCAGTGCGAACTGGATGCTGTCGGTCTCGCTCAGCGGAATGCCGATAACCGCTTCGCCTGCCGCATCACTGCTTGTGTAGCGCGCGGTATTGAAGTCACCGAAGTCGTAGTCGCTGTATCGCACGTTGTAGCCGACGCTGACCCCGTCTTCAGTGAAATACGGGTCCTGGAAGGAGAAATTGAATGACTTGGAGTAGGAGTTCTTCTGGATGCCGACTCCGACCCGGTTTCCGGTGCCCAGGAAGTTCGCTTGGTCGAGCTGCACCGAAGTGATCAGCTTCCCGATCTGCGAGTAGCCCAAGCCGAAGGTGAACTGGCCGGAGCTGCGCTCCTTGACGTTGACCACCACGTCGACCTGGTCCGGCGTACCCGCCACCT
>DASUOA010000088.1:0-3381 GCA_036276895.1 Arenimonas sp.
CTGCGGCGCCTGCGTCGATGCCTGCGATTCGGTGATGGATCGCATCGGTTATCCGCGCGGGCTGGTGCGCTACACCACGCAGAACGTGCTCGATGGCAAGCCGGCGCGAGTGCTGCGCCCGCGCGTGCTGGTGTACGCGCTGCTGCTGCTGGGGCTGCTCGCCTTCTTCGCCTACGGCATCGCCACCCGCAGCGAGTTGATCGTCGACGTCATCCGCGACCGCAACGCGCTGTACCGCACAGCCATCGACGGCGGTATCGAGAACGGCTACACCCTGCGCATCGTCAACAAGTCGCAGCAGGCGCAGCGCTATCGCATCCGCATCGAAGGCGCGTCGCAGTTGCAGCTGGTCGATGCCGACGCCGTACATGCCGCGGCCGCCGAAGAAGTGCTGACGCTGCCGCTCACCGTGCGCGCCGCGGCCGGCAGCGCCAAGGGCCGCGTCGACCTGCAGTTCGTGGTCGAGAACGAGGACGGCAGCCTGCGCGTGGTCGAGGACAGCCGTTTCTTCGGGCCCTTCGAATGACGACCTCAGATGCCACGCCGCGACCGGCCTGGCGGCAGCCGATGTTCTGGCTGGTGCTGGCGATTCCGCTTGCGACCCTGGCCGCCGGCTGGCATCTGCTCGGCGTCGCTGGCGGTGATCGCGCGACCGACAGCACCCCGGATCGCGTCCGTCGTACCGCGCAAGTGCAGGTGGCGGATCTGTCCGCCGATGAAGCCGCGGCTCAGCGCGCGCTCAGCGCCCGCGTCCGAGTCGGCAGCGATGGCCTGCGCATCGACGCGACAACCGCTGAAACGGAACTGCGGCTGCAGCTGGTACACCCTGCGGATTCCAGCTTGGATCGCGAACTGACGCTCACCCGCGAAGGCAACGGCTGGCTGGGCGAGCCGCTACCCGATGCTGGTATTGCCTGGCATCTGCGCCTGCAGCCAGTAGATGGCAGCTGGCGACTGGTCGGACGCTGGCAGCCCGGTCACGACAGCGCCGAGCTGCAGCCGGCGTTGTCGACGCGATGAACGCGGCCGGCTGTTACCACTGTGGCGAGCCGCTGCCGACGGCGCCGCTGCGGTTGGAGATCGCCGGCGAGCCGCGCCAGCTGTGCTGCGCTGGCTGCGCGGCGGCAGCGCAGTGGATCCGTGATGCCGGGCTCGGGGACTACTACCGCCTGCGCCAGAGCGATGCGCCGCGCGCCGACACTGACATCGACGACTACCGCGCCTGGGATCGCAGCGACGTGCAGGCCGGCCATGTCCGCATGCGCGACGACGGTTGCGAGATCACCGTGGTGGTCGAGGGCATGCGCTGCGCCGCCTGTGCCTGGCTGATCGACCGCGCCCTGCAGCGCAGCCCCGGCGTGCACGAAGTAGGCGCCAATGCCGTCACCGGCCGCGTGCGTCTGGCCTGGGACCCGACGCGCACAGCGCTCTCGCCCTTGCTGCAACGTCTCGCCGGCCTCGGCTATCGCCCGCATCTGGCCGGCGGTGAAGCGGCCGAACGCGCCCGTCGGCACGAGCGCAATCTGCTGATCGCGCGTCTGGGCGTTGCCCTGCTCGGCAGCATGCAGGCGATGATGTTCGCCGAGGCCCTGTATCTCGATACCGCCCGCGAGATGGCGCCGGCGACCCGCGATTTCTTCCGCTGGATCACCTTCCTGGTGTCGACGCCGGTGGTGTTCTATTCCGGCTGGCCCTTCCTCACCGGTTGCTGGCAGGAACTGAAGGCCCGATCGCCGGGCATGGACAGTCTGATCGCCAGCTCGGTGCTGCTGGCCTACTTCGCAAGCCTGTTCGAAACCCTGCGCGGCGGCGCCCATGTGTGGTTCGACGCAGCGGTGATGTTCGTGCTGTTCCTGCTCGCCGCGCGCTTCCTCGAGCGCATGGCGCGACAGCAGGCCAGTGCCCAGTTGGACACTCTGGCGCGGGCGCAACCGGCGCTGGCCTGGCGCGAGGTCGATGACCAGCGCGAACAGGTGCCGGTGGCCGAGCTGCGCGTCGGCGACATCGTGCAGGTACCGCCGGGCGACGTGGTGCCCGCCGACGGTGAGTTGCTCGACAGCGCGGCGGCCATCGACGAGTCCTTGCTCAGCGGCGAAGCGCGGCCGGTGCTGAAGGCGCCCGGCGCCGAGCTCTATGCCGGCAGTTTCAGTCGCGAATCGAGCGCCCGCCTGCGGGTGCTGCGCACCGGCAGCGACACGCGGCTGTCGCAGCTCACCCGTATCGTCGAGCAGGCGCAGGCGCAGCGGCCGCGGTTGGCGCGCTGGGCCGATCGCGTGGCCAATCGCTTTGTCAGTCTGCTGTTTGTCGCCGCCGTGCTGGTGTACCTGTACTGGTGGCAGCAGGATCCGGCGCGCGCGTTCGAGATCGCGCTCGCGGTGCTGGTGGTGAGTTGCCCTTGTGCGCTGTCGCTGGCGGTGCCGACGGCACTGGCAAGTGCCAGCAGCGCGCTGGCGCGGATGGGGGTGCTGTTGCTCGGCCACGATGCGCTGGAGCGCTTGTCGCGGGTCGATACGGTGGTGTTCGACAAGACCGGGACGCTCACCGTGGGCAAGCCGGAGATTGCCGGTGTGCATGGTTTCGGTATCGATGCAGAGCGCGCGATCGCGCTCGCGGCGATGCTGGAGCACGGCAGCCGGCATCCGCTGGCGGCGGCGTTTCCGCGGGCATCGCGCCATGCCGAGTCGACCCGCGTGCTTCCCGGGCGCGGCATCGAGGGTCGTGTCGATGGGCGGCGGCTGTGCCTCGGGCGCGCTGACTTCGCCGCCGGTCGTGATGACGATGGCGAGCTTTGGCTGGGCGACGGTGAGCATGCGCTGGCGCGTTTCAGGGTCAGTGATCCGCTGCGCGTTGATGCGCCGGCGGCGCTGTCGGGATTGCGCGAGCTGGGCCTGCAGCTGCGTCTGTTGAGCGGTGATGGCGATGCGGCGGTCTCCGCGCTCGGTGACCAGCTCGGTATCGCCGATCGCGCTTCGCGGCAGTCGCCGGAAGACAAGCTGCAGGCCGTGCGTTTGTTGCAAGCACAGGGGCGGCGGGTGCTGATGGTCGGTGACGGGATCAACGATGCGCCGGTGCTGGCGGCGGCCGATGTGTCGATCGCGATGGCAGACGGTGCGCCGCTGGCGCAGCGCAGTGCCGATGCGGTGCTTACCGGAAGCAGCCTGATGCGGCTGCCACAGGCGCTGTTGCTGGCGCGGCGGACGCAACGCGTCATTCGACAGAATCTTGCCTGGGCGCTTGCCTACAATCTGATCGCGCTGCCTTTTGCCGCAATGGGCCTTGTAACTCCTGGACTCGCGGCGCTCGGTATGGCCGGTTCGTCACTGTTGGTGACGGTGAATGCCCTGCGATTGATGCGTGGCGGACGCCAAGGGGCGAATGGGA
>DASUOA010000089.1:0-8758 GCA_036276895.1 Arenimonas sp.
CTGGCAGCCCTATCCCGACTCGCCCGCCGAAGCGCTGCGGCCGCGGCAGCTCGATGCCATCGTGCAACTCACGCTGTGGCGCGACCAACGCGCCCTGCCATTGACGCCGGCGCTGCCTGAGCGGCCGCAGTTGGCCTGCCGCAGCAGTGGCGAGCTGACGCCATTCGAGCTGCGCATCGTCGGTCCGGAGGGCTCGCGCTGGCGTTTGCGTGGCGAGGCTGATGGCCATATCCAGTGGGAGCGCGACGGTGCGGCGGAGTAGCACACGCGGCTTCACCCTGCTGGAAGTGCTGATCGCGCTGGCGATCCTCGCGCTCGGCATGGCCGCGGTGGTGCGCACCGCCGGCCAGCAGGCCACCTTGCTACGTCAGGCGCGCGAGCACAGCTATGCGCAATGGGTGGCCAGCAATGCCATCACCGAAACGCGACTGGCGCGCCCACTGCCGGGCAGCGGCGTGCGCGAAGGCGAAGCGATGATGGGCGGGCAGCGTTGGCGGTGGCGGATGCAGATCGCCGCCACCCCAGTCGCCGGCATCCGTCGTCTTGATGTGGCGGTGTTCGCCGACGACCGCAGCGATGCGGTGTTGAGCCTGACCGGTTTTGCAGGTGAGCCATGAGGACGCGCGGCTTCAGCCTGCTGGAGGTGCTGGTGGCGCTGGCGGTGTTCGCGGTGCTGGCGGCGATGGCCTGGGGCGGGCTGGATACGCTGTCACGCAGTCGCCAGATTCTCGATGCCGAGAGCGAGCGGTTGGCGCGACTGCAGCGCGGGCTGCTGCGCTTCGAGCGCGACCTGCGCCAGGCCGTGCCGCGAGCGGCGCGCAGCGAGGGCGGCGGTCAGGCCTTGCTGGGCGAGGCGCAGCGCCTTGAGCTGAGCGTCTGGCTGCCGAGCGATGGCTGGAGTGCGACGACGCCGGACATCGAGCGAGTTGCCTGGCGTTGCGATGATGACGGTTTGCACCGGACCCGTTTTGCAGCGGTCGACTACAGCGCCAGCACGCCGCGCAGCGATGCGCTGCTGGTTCCTGGCGCGCGCAACTGCCGACTGCGCTATTTCCCCGAGCGCGGCCCGGCCGATTCGCAATGGCCGGCGCGCGGCAGTGATGACGTGCTGCCGCAGGCGATCGAGCTGCAGTTCGATCGCGAGCGCGACGGCGTCATCGAGTCGTTCCGGCGCCTGATCGAGCTGCCGCAGGCGGCGGTGAGCACGCCATGAGACGGCAACGCGGAATCGCCCTGATCCTCGCGTTGCTGGCGCTGGTACTGGCGGTATTGTTGGCTACGGCCCTTATCGATCGCGGCGAGCAGACCGCCGCGCGTTGGCGAACCGGTTGGCGCGCCGAACAGAGTTGGCAACTGCTGCAGGGCCTCGAGCTGTGGGCGCGCGAAGCGCTGCTCGCCGATGCCCGCGACAGCCGCAGCGACAGTCTCGACGAGCCCTGGGCGCGCGAATCGCCGGTGCTGCAGGTGCCCGGTGGCGAGGTGCGCGGTCGGCTGCGCGACCTGGGCGGCTGCTTCAATCTCAATTCACTGGTGAAGCTCGGCGATACCGATGCATTGGCCGTGCAGCGGTTCCAGCGACTGCTCAAGGGTCTGCAGTTGCCGATCGAGATCGCCGCGCAGGCGGCCGACTGGATCGACCGCGACAGCCAGCTGCAGTCGGGTGGTGCCGAAGACGGCCACTATCTGGCGATGCCGCCGCGTACGCGCACCGGCAACACCGGTTTCGCCGATGCCAGCGAACTGCTGCGCCTGCCGGCGATGACGCCCGAGCACTGGCAGCGGTTGCGGCCCTTGGTCTGCGCGTTGCCGTCCGATCACCGCATCAACCTCAACACGGCGCCGCCGGAACTGTGGCTGGTGCTGAATGATGCGATGACGCTGGCCATCGCGCGTCGCCTGGCACGTACCGAGGCGCGTCCCTATTCACACGTGACGGAGGTGCAGGAGGCCATGCAACGCGAGGGCTTGCCTAGACAGGACGACATGGGGGCATTCGATGTGCTCAGCCGCTACGTCCTGATCGAAGCCGAGGTACGCGCCGACGGCCTCGACTTCCGTTACCAGAGCCTGCTGCAACGTGGCGACGGCGAAGTGCGGGTGCTGGCGCGTGCCCGTGGTGGCGCGGGCTCGTTCGACCGCGAAGCCGCGGCGGAACGGTAGGACTCACAGGTAGAATCAGGGCGATGAGCGAACTCCTGCTGCGATGGCTGCCTGGTGGCGGCAGCGAATGGCTGGCGGCCGATGGCCGGGTCCAGTCCGGCCTGCCTAGGGCCGATGCCGACCAGCGCGTCACCGTGCTGGTCCCCGGCGAGGACGTGCTGCTGCTGGATCTGCCGCGTATCGCCGGCAGTGCGGCGCAGTTGCAGCAGGCCTTGCCGTTCGCGATCGAAGAGCAGTTGGCGGCGCCGGTGGAGCAGCAGCATGTCGCCTGGGCCGCGAACGGTGAACGCCTGCGGGTGGCGGTGGTGGCGCGCGAGCGGATCGAGCAGTGGCTGGCGGCGCTGCGCGACGCCGGCGTCGAGCCCGACGCGATGATCCCCGAGACACTGGCGCTGCAACCGGGAGCGCGGCCGCAACTGCTGGTCGAGGACGGGCGCTGCCTTCTGCGTCTGGACGATGCGCGCGGGCTGATGCTGGAGCGCGCGACGGTGGCGGAACTAGCGGCGCAGATTCCGCAGCCGGTCGACTGCTGGCTGGCTGGCAGCGATGCTGCACCATTGCCTGTGCACAGCCAGCAGGCCGTCGCTCAGGTCTTGCCCCTGCTCGCAAGTGGCGCGCAGGGATCGCCGCTCAATCTGTTGCAGGGGCGCTATGCACCCCGGCGACGCGTTGGCGGTGCGCAGCGAGCCTGGCGTTGGGCGGCAATGCTGGCGGCGGCGGTACTGGCATCGCTGCTGCTCACCGCCGTGGTCGACCAGCGCAAGTTGAGCGCCAAGGTCGCGGCACAGGAGGCCGAGATGGCGGCGCTGTACCTGCGCGCCGTGCCCGGCGCCAGCAATGCCGACAATCCGGCGCAGCAGCTGCAGGCGGTGCTGTCGTCGCAGGGCTTGGGCGACGGCGATCCGGCGCTGTCGCTGCTGTCACTTGCGGCGCCGGCGATCGCCGCCGATGCACGCATCAGCCTCGATGCGCTCGACTACCGCGATGGTCGACTCGAGCTTGTGTTGCAAGCCGCGGATGTAGCGGGCCTTGATGCCCTGCGACAGCGGTTGGCCGCTGCCGGTCTGGCGGTCGAGATTGTTGCCAGCACGCCGGGCAGCCAAGGCGTGCAGGGTCGCCTGCGGATCGGAGGGCGGCGATGATCGAGTTCTGGCAGAAGCTGTCCGAGCGCGATCGGCGCATGCTGGGCATGGGCGGCGTGCTGGTCGCAGCGATGTTGCTCTGGGCCTGGGTCTGGGACCCGCTGTCGGCCTCGCGTGCCAGCCTGCGCGAGCAGGCGCTGGCCAATGAAGCGAGTCTGGCGTGGATGCGCCCGGCGGTGGAGCAGGTGCTGTCGCGTGGCGGCATCACCACACCGGTCAGTGATGGCCGTTCGCTATTGGCACGGGTTGACGCCAGTGCGCGCGCGGCCGGTCTTGGTGCGCATCTGACGCTGATCGAGCCGCAGGGCGAGCAGCGCGTGCGCTTGCAGTTCTCTGCTGTTGATTTCGATGCCCTGGTCAACTGGCTGGAAGCGCAGTCGCGCGAGGGTGCGCGCGTCGAAGAATGGAATGCCAGCCGTGCCGCCGGCTCCGGGCGCGTCGATGCGCGACTGGCGTTGGTGGGGAGTGCACGATGAAGCGCCTGTTGCTGGTCCTGCTCGCCTTGCTGGTCTTCAGCGGCGCAGTGCTGGCGTTCCTGCCGGCCTCGTTGGCCTTGCGGCTGCTGCCGGCGGGCAGTCCACTGCAGTTGCAAGATGTGCGGGGCAGTATCTGGAGCGGCAGCGTCGCGCAGGTTCGGGTGCAGGACCGTCTGCTCGGTGGCCTTGCCTGGCAGGTATTGCCGCTTGGCCTGCTGCGTGGCGGCCTCGAAGCCGACGTGCAGTTGGTTGGCGAGGTGAGCGCACGCGGTCGCATCGAACGTCGCTGGTCGTCGCTGCAGGTTCGCGATGCCGAAGCCGAACTGCCGGCGGCCTGGATCGAGCCGGTACTGGCCAGCCCGGCCTTGCGCCCGCAGGGCGAGCTGCGCCTGCGCATTCATGATGCGGAATTGCACGGCAAGCAGCTGCAGTCGCTGCGCGGCGAACTGCTGTGGCAGAACGCCGCCGTCAGCGGCGCCGTGGTGGCCGCGCTTGGCGACCTGCAGATGGACTTCGCGAGCGACGACACCGGGCGTATCAACGGCCATGCGCGCGATCTCGGCGGGCCGCTGCAGCTCGATGGCGGCTTCCATGTCACTCGCGACGCCTACCGCGCTGAATTGCGGCTGTTCGCCCGTGATGCCCGTATCGAACCGGCGCTGCGCTGGCTCGGCCAGCCGCAAGACGATGGCAGCCGACTGCTGATCCTGTACGGTAAACCCTGATGCCCACGCTGCCGATCATCCACCACACCGAAGAGATCGATGCTGCCGGCTACCGGTTGCAGAAACTCGACCTCGAGTTCAGCAATGGCGAACGCCGACGCTACGAACGGATGGTAGCCAAGGGCCATGGCGCGGTGATGATCGCCGCTATGCCCGACCCCGACACCGTGCTGCTGGTGCGCGAGTACGCCGCCGGCATGCATCGCTACGAACTTGGCCTGCCCAAGGGCCGGCTCGACGCCGGCGAGACGCCGCTCGAAGCTGCCAATCGCGAGCTCAAGGAGGAGGTCGGCTTCGGCGCGCGCCGACTGCGTCTGGTGCGCCCGATCACGCTGGCACCGATCTACATGACCAACAGCATCGATCTGGTGCTGGCCGAAGACCTGTTCGAGGAGCGGCTGCCGGGCGACGAGCCGGAGCAACTCGAAGTCGTGCCGTGGCGGCTCGATCGCCTGCACGAACTGATGCTGCTCGAGGATTGTTCGGAAGGCCGTTCGCTCGCCGGCCTGTTCATCATCCGCGAGCTGCTGCGGCAGGAACGAAAGGTACGCGACGCATGAATGAGTTACGCGAGACCTGTCTGCAGCTGGCGATCGAAGCCGGCCAAGCGATCATGGCCATCTACCGGCAGGACTTCGCGGTCGAGGCCAAGGCCGACGATTCGCCGCTGACCCAAGCCGATCTCGCCGCGCATCGCATCCTCTGTGCCGGCCTGCGCGCGTTGACGCCGGACATCCCGGTGCTGAGCGAAGAAGGCGCCGACATTCCGTGGTCGACGCGACAGGCATGGACTCGACACTGGCTGGTTGATCCGCTCGACGGCACCCGCGAGTTCGTGAAGAAGAATGGCGAGTTCACCGTCAACATCGCCTTGATCGACGGCGACCGGCCGGTGCTGGGCGTGGTGCATGCGCCGGCGCTCGACGGCCTGAGCTGGTTCGCCGAGGCGGGGCAGGGCAGTTTCGGCCGCGTCGGCGAATTGACCCGGCCGCTGCGCTGTCGGCAACCGGCGACACGGCCGCTGCGGGTAGCGGCCAGCCGCTCGCATCTCGATGCGCGCACCGCGGCCTTTCTCGAACGCATGGGCGAGAGCGAGCGCGTGGGCCTGGGCTCGTCACTGAAGTTCTGCCGCATCGCCGAGGGCGCCGCCGATCTCTATCCGCGCTTCGGCCCGACCTCGGAATGGGATACCGCGGCCGGGCAGTGCGTGCTCGAAGCCGCCGGCGGCGCCGTGCTGCGCCTCGACGGCCGCGCACTCGACTACAACCGCAAGGACAGCCTGCTTAATCCCGACTTCATCGCGCTGGGCGACGCAGGCTTGCCCTGGCAGGACTGGCTCGATGACTGACATCTCGCCACTGCTGGAGATCATGGCCCGGCTGCGCGACCCCGAGCGCGGCTGCCCCTGGGATGTCGAACAGGATTTTTCCAGCATCGCGCCTTACACCATCGAGGAAGCCTACGAGGTCGCCGACGCCATCGATCGCGGCGACATGATGGATCTCAAGGACGAACTCGGTGACCTGCTGCTGCAGGTGGTGTTCCATGCGCGCATGGCCGAGGAGGCGGGGCATTTCGCTTTCGCCGAGGTGCTGGCGGCGATCTGCGACAAGATGGTGCGCCGGCATCCGCATGTATTTGCCGACGCCACGGTCGACGACGCCGAACACCAGACGCGACTGTGGGAGGAGGGCAAGCGTCGCGAGCGCGAAGCCAAGGCCGACGATCGCAGCGTGCTCGCCGGCATCGCCCGCGGCCTGCCGGAATGGCAGCGTGCGCTGAAGTTGCAGAAGCGCGCCGCCAGCGTTGGCTTCGATTGGCCGGGCCCGGCGCCGGTGTTCGAGAAGCTGCACGAGGAAATCGAGGAGCTGCGCGCCGAGTTCGCGGCGGTGGCCGCCAAGCCGGAGGACGCCGCGGCCAAGACGCGACTGCAGGCGGAGCTGGGTGATGTGCTGTTCGTCTGCGCCAACCTCGCCCGGCATGCCGGGGTCGATCCCGGCGCGGCGCTGCGCGGCACCAACCTGAAGTTCGAGCAGCGCTTCCGCCGCATGGAAGCATTGGCCGAGGTGCAAGGCGGCCTCGATGGCCTCGACCTGGCGCAGCAGGACGCGCTGTGGGACCTGGTCAAGCGCGAAGAGCGCGAGCGTCACGGCAATGCGGAGGCGACATGAGCGGCGAGCCGCGGCAGTTTGCGAACTTCCGGGACTTCTATCCCTACTACCTGTCCGAGCACCGCAACCGGACCTGTCGCCGGCTGCATTTCACCGGCTCGTCGCTGGTGCTGGGCGTGCTCGCTGCGGTGCTCGCGGGCGCGTTGACGCCGTGGTGGCTGCTGGCTTTGCCGGTGCTCGGCTACGGCTTTGCCTGGATCGGCCATTTCGGCTTCGAAAAGAACCGCCCGGCCACCTTCCGCCACCCGCTGTACTCCTTCTTCGGCGACTGGGTGATGTTCCGCGACATGATGGTCGGTCGGATTCCTTTCTGATAACCCCGTCACAAAGCGCCGCTTGAATCCGCGGCGGCGCTGCGGCACTGTCGCAAGACGTGCTCGGCCCGTCGCCGCGGGGTAGACCTATGCATGCCATTCCGCCGCTGGGCGGGTATCGCTGGTCCGACCTGCCCAAGCTGCTGGGGCTGGCCCTGCTGTTCGCCGGTCTGGTCAAGCTGGTGCTGGCCTGGTTTTCCACGCAGGAAGGCCTGGTGGCCCTGGTCTGGGCGCCCAGTGGCGTCGCCTTGGCCGCGTTGCTGTTGTGGGGGGAACGCTTCTGGCTCGGCATCTTCGCCGGCGCGTTACTGCTGAATATCAGCAGCGGTCAGACCGTGTTCGCCGCCTTGGCGTTCTCTGCCGGCCACGCGCTGGAAGCGTTGCTGGCGGTGTGGATGCTGGAGCGCTGGTTGCACTTCGATCGCCGCGTCGAACAGACCCGCGATTACCTCGGCCTGCTGCTGGCGGCGGCCGGTGCGGCGCTGTTCGCGGCAACCCTGGGTGCGCTGGTGTTGCGCGCCAACGGCAATATCGACAGCGCGCAGATGCTGCCGACCTTGCTCAACTGGTGGCAGGGCGACGCCTTGGGCATGGCGCTGGTCACACCCTTCCTGTTGATCTGGGCGCAACCGTTCGAGTTCGGGCGCGGACGTTGGCGTCGCGCGGAGGCCGTGCTGCTGGCGGCTATCAGTCTCATCATCGGCGGCATCGTGTTTCTCGGTGCCGACGTTACCGGTCTGGATGAAACGCCGCGGCTGTACCTGATGTTCGCCCTGCTGCCGTGGGCGGCGCTGCGATTCGGGCGACACGGCGCCTCGCTGCTGGTGATGCTGACGGCGGTCATGGCCGCGATCGGCGTGGTCCAGGGCAACGTGCAGTTTGGTGCGGCCGGTGGCGTACTGGCGCATTACAATCTCTGGCTGTACCTGCTGGTGTTGTCGGTCGTCGGAACCACTTCGGCGTTGACGCTGAAACAGCTGAGACGTGCCGAATGGCGCGCACGTGCTGCACAGACCGAGACCCAGGCGCTGCTGGAGCAGGCCGAGCAGTCGCAGGCGGTGCTGGAGTCGACGCTGGCCTCGCAGTTGCGCGCCGAAGCGGCATTGGCCGAGCAGAACGCCTTCCTCGAAACGATGCTCGACAACGAGCCCGAGTGCGTGAAGCTGCTCGATGCCAAAGGCCGATTGCAGCAGATGAATCGCGCCGGCCTCGACATGCTCGAAGTCGACAGCGTCGAGCAGGCCCGTGAGATCGGTCTAGCCAGCTTCGTGCTGCCGGAGTTCCGCGAGGCGTTCCAGTCGCTGCATCGCCGCGTCTGTGCCGGCGAGGGCGGCCAGCTGCAATTCCGGGTCGAAGGGCGGCACGGTACGCGACGCTGGCTGGAAACGCATGCGGTGCCGTTCCGCGCTAGCGAGGGCGACGCCATCGGCATGCTCGCGGTCACCCGCGACATCAGCCGGCGCAAGTACGCCGAAGCACGTGATGCCCTGCAGGCGCAGGTGATGCGATTGATCGCCACTGGCGAGCCGCTCTCCGACGTGCTCACCTGCATCGTCGCCGGCGTCGAGGGTTTGCGGCCGGACTGTCGCTGCAGCGTGCTGCTGCTCGATGCCGATGGCCGGCACCTGCATATCGGTGCCGCGCCCAGTCTGCCGTCGCATTTCAACGCGGCGGTGGAAGGGCAGGAGATCGGCCCGCGCGCGGGCTCCTGCGGCACCGCAGCCTGGCGCGGCGAGCGGGTGGTAGTGGCCGATATCGACAGCGATCCGC
>DASUOA010000090.1:0-11296 GCA_036276895.1 Arenimonas sp.
CCGGCGCGCGAGGCGGCCTTGCTGATGCGCCTGCTGGCGCCGCTGCGCGAGCAGTGCCTGTTGCACATCGATCTGCACGAGACCACCGACAGCGACGAGAGCGAGTTCCGCCCGGCCTTGGCGGCGCGTGATGGCAAGCCCTTCGAGCCCGATGGCGTTCCGGATGGGTTCTACGTGGTCGGCGACACGACCAATCCGCAACTGGCGTTCCAGCAGGCGGTGATCGCGGCGGTGGCCAAGGTCACTCATATCGCGCCAGCCGATGCCAAGGGCCAGATCATCGGCTCGGACGTGGTGGCGCCGGGCGTGATCCTGTACCCGTTCAAGTCACTGGGCCTGTGCGCCGGCATGACCGACGCGCGCTTCAGCACCACTACCGAGGTCTACCCGGACAGCCCGCGGGCCACGCCAACGCAATGCAACGCGGCACAGGTGGCAGCGGTGGATGCCGCGATCACGTTCGCCTTGGCCGCGGGCTGAGCGGCGATGTGGTTCGCGATCGGTCTGATTACGTTTGGTGTCAGTGCTTGGTGGATGTATCGCTGGCGACTGGCCAATCGCTGGAAAGGCAAGTCGGCACAGTTCGATGGAGCGGCCTACGAGTGCTCCGTTGAATCGCACAAGGGTCGCGTCACCCGGGTGCGCATTGGCATCGACTGTGCGACGGGCATGCACTTCTGCCTCAAGCGCGAAAACGTCGTCGACCGCTTCTTCAAGGGGCTCGGCTTGTCGGAGGAGCAGCAACTCAACCGGTTGCACTTCGACGAGCGGATCTATGTGCTCTCCGACGACAAGCGCTTGGGCTATCTGCTGCGCTTGAAGTCGGATCTGCACGCGCCGCTGGCCGGTTTCTTCGATCAAGCCCTGGCCGGCTTCAAGGTCGGCAAACTTTGGTGTCGCGACCGGCGATTGTGGATCGAGGCCAAGCCAGCCAAGTCGATGAAGACGGCGGATTGCGAGGTATCCGGTCTGGCGGCCGAGGTGTTGCCAACCTTGCGGCAATTGGCCGAGCTGCTTGCCAGCAGTGCGACGCCGGGCAGTGGCAGCCCGGATCACTTTTTCATCAAGGCCTGCGTGCTGACCGCGATCAGTGCGGCACTGGCCGTCACCGGCGGCGTGCAGTTGCTGCGCATTGCGGTCATGCGTTTCCCCGCGGTGGTCGATCACGGGGCGCTGCTGTCGCTTGCCGTGCTGGTGGGCGGCATCGTACTGATGCTGTTGCTGGCCGCCTGCGTGATATGGCTGGGTCGCACGTCGCGCATGCATGTGGTGCTGATGGAGTTGCTGCTGGTCGGTGGTTTCGGCAGTTTCGCCACGGCCTATGCGGAGCTGCGCGACATCAACATCGACTTCGACTTGGCCGAGGCGCAGTCAGTGCAGACCGCGGTGAGCCATGCCTATACCCGACGCTGCGGCAAGGGCGGACGCTCGACCTGCTACCACATCGTGCTGGCCGCGAACGGCGCCTTGGACCGCGAGATGGAGCTGCAGGTCAACAGCTCGACCTACCGGGCATTGCCGGCGGGCAGCCGGGTCAACGTACCGCTGCATGCGGGGACGCTCGGCCTGCGCTGGATCGCTGAGCCGACCCGCGCGGTGGCGATCGAGGCACCCTAGCGCGACGACGGCGCAGGCCCTAGTCTGGTGGGGTGGCAAGGAGGTATCGCGCATGCATCGTAGCTCGCCCGAGCTGTTCGCCAAGGTGATGGACCTGCTGCTCGACGCGGTCTGCGTGGTCGATCGCGAAGGCCGCTTCGTGGCGGTCAGCGCGGCCTGCCGGCGCATCTTCGGCTATGCGCCCGAGGAAATGGTCGGTCGGCCTATGATCGACTTCGTGCATCCGGAGGACCGCACGCGCACGCTGCAGGCGGCTGCCGAGATCATGGCCGGCGGGGCCAAGCCGTATTTCCGCAATCGCTACCTGCGCAAGGATGGCGAGACGGCGCACATTATGTGGTCGGCCTGTTGGTCGGAAGACGAGAAGGTGCGGATAGCGGTGGCGCGCGATGTCACCGAGCAAGCGCTGGCGGAGTCGCTGCAAGCCGCCATCTATGCGATTTCCGAGGCGGTGTATGCGGCCCATGACCTGCTGTCGCTGTTCCGGCAGATCCATCGCTCGGTGGCGGGGCTGCTCCCGGGTGGTCATCTCTTCGTCGGACTGTGCGACGAGGAGGGCAGCGATGTCAGTTTTCCCGTCCTTCTCGAAGAGAATGCCTGCGCGGAGCGGATGGCGCTGGGGCAGTCGCGCTGCGATGCGGTGATTCGCGTTGGAACGCTGTTGCCGGTGCAGGATGATCCCTCAGCGCTGTCGAGCTGGATCGGCGTGCCGCTGCGCTCGGCCTCAGGCGTGCTGGGTGCCTTGTTGGTGCAGAGCGAAGACGAGGCGCCGCGTTATTCCGCCAATCATCGCGACCTGCTGCAGTACATGTCCTTGCAGATCGCCATCGCCATCGAACGCAAACAGGCCGAGCTGCGCATCCAGCACGTGGCCCTGCACGACCCACTGACCGATCTGCCCAACCGCGAGCTGTTCCGTGACCGTCTGGCCAGTTCACTCGGCCGAGCGCGGCGCCAGGGATTGCAGGTGGCGCTGTTGTACATCGACCTCGACGGCTTCAAGCAGGTCAACGACCAGCACGGCCATGGCGTCGGCGACCAGTTGCTGCGCGAGGTGGCGGTTCGGCTGCAGGGCTGCATTCGCGAGGCCGATACTGTTGGCCGCATCGGCGGGGACGAGTTCATGGTCGTCCTCGATGGCGTCAGCTCGAGCGACGACGCGTTGCTGGTGGCCGAGAAGATCCGCGCGCAGCTGGAGCAACCGATCGTGGTCGATGCCTTGCCGCTGGCGGTGTCGTCGAGCATCGGCGTCGCGGTGTTCCCGGAGCATGGTGGCGATGAGCCGGGTCTGGTGCGCTGCGCCGACGAAGCCATGTACGCTGCCAAGGCGCGCGGCAAAAACCGGGTGATGTTGGGGCGGATGCTGGCGCAGGTGACCGGGCGCGACGCGGCCGTCGCCAGCGATGCTCGCGGTACCGGGAAAGCGGTAGGCTAATTCTCTCTTTCCAGATTCGAGGGATTCCCCATGCGTATCTCGACGTTTGCCTTGCTTGGCCTGCTTCTGGCAGCGCCCGTTGCGGCCGAGGAGGCTGCGCCGGCCACCGTGCCCGCGTTCGATGCCGCGCTGGCGCAGCGTACCGGCGCCGACGAGCGGGGCATGCGCAGCTATGTCCTGGTGATCCTCAAGACCGGGCCCAAGCGGATGGAGGATGCCGAGGCGCGCAAAGCGATGTTCGCCGGGCACTTCGCCAACATGGAGCGCTTGAGCAAGGCCGGCAAGCTGGTGATGGCGGGGCCGTTTGCGCAGGATGCGGAGGGTTGGCGCGGGCTGTTCCTGTTCGCGGTGGCCGATGTCGAAGAAGCGAAGGCGCTGACCCAGACCGACCCGGTCATCGTCGAGGGTGAGATGGTCGCCGAGTACCACCGCTGGTACGGATCGGCGGCGGCGATGCTGATTCCCGAGCTGCATAACCAGCTGCAGCCACCGAAGGCCGAGTAACGCCGCTTAATGGCCGCCGTGCTGCCGTAGCAGGTCGCGCATCGCGTCGCTGCGGGCGAACTGCAGCACGGTGTAGCCGCGCTCGGTCTCGGCGTTGGGATTGGCGCCGGCATCGAGCAGCACGCGTGCGAGATCGAGCCTGTCGTCGCGGGCCGCGAAATTGAGCGCGGTGTTGCCGTCGCCATCACCGGCGTCGAGCTGGGCGCCATAGTCGATCAACAGGCGCAGCACCTCGGGCTGCGGCAGATGGCGCACGGCATTGGCGAGCGCGCCGCACACCGGGTCGCGGCCGTTGGCGTCGGCGCCGTGCTCCAGCAGCAGCTGCACCACGCGCGCGTCACCGCGATTGATGGCGATCGCCAGTGGTGCGCTGCGCAAGGCGCGCAGCTCACGATTGACCAGGTCCGGGTCCTGCTCCAGCCAGGCCTCGACCTCGGCTGTGCGGCCGGTGGCGACGGCGGTGTGGAAGTCGACACGCGCGCCCTGCGCCAGCAGCTCCGAGAGCAAGGGTTCATGACCGCCCGACCAGGCCTGTTGCAGCGGCGTGAGGCCATCGCTGCTGGTCGCTTCGCTGTCGGCGCCGTGGCGGCGGAGCAGCGCGACTGCGCGCCGCAGGCCCTTGCTGGCGGCAACCGACAGCGCGTTGCGGCCGTACTCGCCGGTCGCCTTGGCATCGACGCCGCGTTGCAGCAGTTCTTCCAGCAGCTGTACCGCGTCGTCTGGTTCTTCGCCGTTGCGGAAGGCGTAGATGCCGCCGAGCATCTTCATCACGCTGGTGTTGCCGTGGCGGTCACGGATGCACGGGTCGGCGCCGCGGTCGAGCAGAGCGCGCGCACCGGCCAGATGGCCGCGAAGCAGCGCGGTCATCAGTGGGGTATCGCCGCCTTCGAACTGGTCATTGAGCGAGAGCCCAAGACCCAGCACCTGGTCGAGCAGCGGCAGGGTTGCAGGGTAGGCGACCAATAGATGCACCACGGAGCGACCGGACTGGTCGCGCGCGAGCGGGTTGGCGCCGGCCTCCAGCAGATAGCGCACTGCAGCCGGCTTCTCGGCATTGGCGGCGCGCAACAGCGCGGTTACGCCGTATTGGTCGCGGGTATCGACGGGCATGCCGGCGCTGATCATCTCGCGCAATTTGGCGACATCGCCGTTGACCGCGGCGGATAGAAAGACTTCATCGCGCGACCAGTCTTCGGAGTAGTGGTGCGTACTGGGACTTTCGCTCATGGCAGGCTCGGATGCATGGACGTTCACCGGTGATGGCCGTGGCGGCGGCGTGGGCCGGCGCGTGGCAGGCCGCTTTGCGGGCTTTGTCGGCGGTGCTTCGCCGACACCGGCCTCGCGTGCTTGCGCCAATGCGGCGCAGCGTTCGATGCATAGCCAGCTGAAGGCCGGCCATGCCAGGGCATGCCAGATCAGCATGACGAGCCATCCCCAGCCTTGTGGGTTGGCTTGCGTATCGCGCAGATACTGCAAGCCTGCCACCAGCAGCAGGCCGATTGCCATCGGCAAAAGATGGCGCAAATGCGCCTGGAGTCCGCGCGTCAACCGCCAGCCGTGCACGGGTGCGGACAGGCCTCGTGGCCAGCGGCGGTGCTGTTCGTCCAGCAAAGGGCCGAGGCAACTGGTGGTGACGCGCAGCAGCAGATAGCCGAGCACGACCAGCGCCAGCATGAAGGCGTAGTCGGACTGAGGATCCTGCTCGGGGCCGTACAACGGCCGACCCAGCGCGAGACGCAGCAGGCCGACGGCGGCAAACAGGTACGCGGCGGTGAACAACCAGTACAGCGCGGCACAGGTCAGGAAGTCGCCGAGGCGTTGCCAGCCAAAGGAGAATCCACCTTGTGAGGTGAGACCCTGAGCCCTGGCGATGCTGCCCAGCAGCCACGCGTTGCCGAAGGCCAGTGCGAACGGCCAGGCGAAGATGCGCGCATCGCCGGTGAGCAGAGGCGATAGCCATTCGAGGATCAGCAGGCTGAAGAAGGCCGAAGGCAGCAGGCCGGGCAGCGCCCGCACGAAGTCACGGCCCTGCTCGGCGCTACGCCATACGGGAATCTCGCCTGCCGCCATCGGAGTCTCTGCGCTGCCGGGCTCAGCTCCAGACTAGTCGCGATGCGGGTCACGTCAAGTCTCGCCGGGCTACCGCCACGGCCGCCACGCAGGTGTAGGATGGCGCCGACGGGGGAAGTTTTGCAGGGCCGGCTGCCGCGGAATCGGCGACTACGCGCAAGGGGGCTTGCATGGATCGGCAGTGCATCGTCGCGATGGATGATGATCCGGATGTCCGCGCTTTCTATGCGGCTTGCTTGGAGGCTGCCGGTTTCGATCTGGTGCTCGCCGAGAGCAGCCGCGATGTGCTCGCTCTGGTCGAGCGGCATCGCCCGGCATTGGTCCTCTCCGATCTGGTGATGCCCGATCACGAGGGCATGGAAGGCATCCTCAACCTGATTTCCAAACACGCCGTTCCCATCCTGGTGGTGTCCGGCCATCGGCGCTTCATCGAGCTGGCGAGCCCGCTGGTCAGCGCCACGCTGCTCAAGCCGGTGACCGCGGAGCAGTTGTTGGATGCCGTGCGCTCCCTGCTTCCGGGTGGTACGGCGCAGGGATGAGTGTGGCGGTTGGCTCCGCGCCTTGAAGCGGGGCAGTGCGGAATCGGGAGAGCAGCTGGTGGAAACCCGCGGTGTGCTCAGCCGGCAACTCGTGGTCGCGACGGTCGTGGTCAGCTTGCTGGTGTCGTTTGCCGTGAGCGCGTTGCTGCTGGCGTTTTCCTACCGCTCGCAGACCGCTGCGGCGGAGCAGCGGCTGGACGAGATCGGCGCTTCGATTGTTCCCAGCCTCGCCAACAATCTGTGGAACGTCGATTTCGACCGCCTCGACATGATGCTCGATGGTCTGGCGCAGCTCCCGGCGGTCGCCTATCTGGAACTCGATGGCGACGTCGGACCGTTGCGCACGCGCGGCGTCGCGACCGCCAGTGGCTTCGCCGAGCGCACCTACGAGCTGTACTTCGATGCGGGTGGCGAAGTGCGGATCGGCAGCCTGCGGGTGGTGTTGAGCGACAGCGCGATCATCCGCCAGCTGCTGGTGCAGGCCCTGGCGATGGGCTTCGCGGCGACCACGGCGTTGGTGGTCAGTGCCTTGCTGCTGTTGTGGCGCTTCCAGTCCGGCGTCACCCGACACCTCGAGCATCTGGCGACCTACCTGCGCGGTTTGAGCTTCGAGCGCCTGGAAACCCCCTTGGCCCTGCACCGCCAGGTGGCCCGGCCGCGCGATGAACTTGATGATGTGGTCGACTCAATCAACCGCATGCGCGAGACCATGCGTGCCGACCTCCAGGTGCGCCTGCGCATCGAGGCCGAGCTGGACCGCCACCGCGAACACCTCGAAGACATGGTCGCCACGCGCACCCACGAGCTGAGCGACAAGACCCGCCAATTGCAGCTCCAGTCGGCTGAGCTGGCCGAGCGCAACCAGGACCTCGAAGCCTACGCGCAGACGGTTGCGCACGACCTCAAGACACCGCTGGCTGCGATCGTCGGCCATGCCTCGCTGCTCGATTCGCGGGTGGTTGCGCTGACGGCGGAGAAGTCGCGCGAGACTGCCGGCCTGATTCACCGCACCGCACGCAAGATGGCGTCGATCATTGACGCTCTGCTGCTGATGGCCAACGTGCGGCGCAGCGAAGGGATCGTATTGCAGCCAGTCGACAGTGCGGCGCTGGTGGCCGAGGCCATGCATCGGCTGCAGCCGTTCGCGGTGTCGCGTGGGGCACAGATCGCGCTGCCGGCGACGTGGCCACAGGCCATGGGCCAGCCCGAGTGGGTGGAGGAGATCTGGGCCAACTATCTGTCGAACGCGATCAAGTACGGCGGCGATCCACCGCGCATCGAGCTGGGTTCCGATACGCCCGAGCGTGGGAGCGTGCGCTTCTGGGTGCGCGACCATGGCCCGGGTATTGCTGCGGAACAGCGCGCGCGGCTGTTCAACGACTTCGAACGGATCGACCCGCATGCGGCGGAAGGGCATGGCCTCGGGCTGTCGATCGTTCGCCGCATCGCCAGCCGGCTTGGTGGCGAGGCCGGCGTCGAGGTGCTGGCCGAGGGCGGCGCACGCTTCTGGTTTACCTTGCCGGTTGCCTCAGCTACGCAACTTCCAGCCACTGCGGAAAATCCACCACACCGCGGCGAGGCAAGCGGCGAGGAATAGCAGGATCATCGCCGCGCTGATCGCCACGTCGACGTCGCTGCTGCCGTAGAAGGCCCAGCGCATGCCGGATATCAGGTACACCACCGGGTTGAACAATGACGCCGTCTGCCAGAACGGCGGCAGCATCTGGATCGAGTAGAAGGCGCCGCCGAGAAAGGTCAGTGGTGTTACCACCATCAGCGGGATCAACTGCAGCTGCTGCCAGTCGCCAGCCCAAAGGCCGATCAGGAAGCCGAACAGGCTGAAGCTCACTGCCGTCAGCACCAGGAAGAACAGCATCCAGCCCGGATGCGCGATCTCGTAGGGCACGAAAAAGCGTGCGGTGACCAGGATCAGGGTGCCAATCATCAACGACTTGGTCGCGGCGGCACCGACATAGCCCGTCACTACCTCGACAAAGGACACCGGCGCCGACAGCAGCTCGTAGATCGTGCCCGACCACTTGGGCATGTAGATGCCGAAGCTGGCATTGGAGATGCTCTCGTTGAGCAGGGCCAGCATGATCAGGCCGGGAATGATGAAGGCGCCGTAGCTGATGCCGTCGACATCGCCCATGCGGCTGCCGATGGCGGCGCCGAAGACGATGAAGTACAGCGAGGTGGTCAGCACCGGCGAAACCAGGCTCTCGGTCAGGGTGCGGAAGGTGCGGGCCATCTCGAAGCGGTAGATGGCGCGGATGGCGTGCAGGTTCATCGCGGCGCCCTCACCAGGTCGACGAAGATGTCTTCCAGCGACGACTCGCGGCTGTTGAGGTCGCGGAAGGCGATGCCCTCGTCCTGCAGCCGGCGCAGCAGGGTGGCGATGCCGGTGCGCTCCTGCTGGGTGTCGTAGGTGTAGACCAGTTGCTCGCCGTCTTCGGCCAGCTCCAGCGGCAGGTCGGCCAGTGGCGCCGGAATCGCCGCCAGCGGTTGCTGCAGGGCAAGGATCAACTGGCGCTTGCCAAGTTTGCGCATCAGGGTCGCGGTGTCCTCGACCAGCAGCAGCTCGCCGTGGTTGATGATGCCGATGCGGTCGGCCATCTGCTCGGCCTCCTCGATGTAATGCGTGGTCAGCACAATGGTGGTGCCGCGCTCGCGCAGGCGGCGCACCATCTCCCACATGTCGCGGCGCAGCTCGACGTCGACGCCGGCGGTGGGTTCATCAAGGAACAGAATGTCCGGCTCGTGCGCCAGGGCTTTGGCGATCAGCACCCGGCGCTTCATGCCGCCGGAGAGCTGCATGATCTTGCTGTCGCGCTTGTCCCACAGCGACAGCTCGCGAAGGATGCGCTCCAGCAGGGCCGGGTCGGGCGCCTTGCCGAACAGCCCGCGCGAGAAGCACAGCGTGGCCCAAACGGTTTCGAAGGTGTCGGTGGCCAGCTCCTGCGGAACCAGGCCGATCCTGCGACGCGCCGCGCGGTAATCGCGCACCACGTCGTGTCCCTCGGCAAGCACCGTGCCCGAGGTTGGGCGGACGATGCCGCAGGTGATACCGATCAGGGTGGTCTTGCCAGCCCCGTTGGGGCCGAGCAGGGCGAAGATCTCGCCGCGGCGGATATCGAGGTCGATGCCTTTGAGGGCGACGAAGCCGCTGTCGTAGGTCTTGCGCAGGTTGCGGATCGAGATGGCGGGTGTCACGCGGTCAGGTCCGGGCGGGCGGGTCATACCGATCTATAACGCAGGAGGCCAGAGCGGACGTCCTTGCGGCGTGCGCTCTGGCCTCTGATTGCCGGTGTGTCGGCGACGGTCTCAGCGGATGCTCTTGAGCCGACGGGCGCGACGGCGTGCGCGTGCCTTTCTCATGGTCTTGGCCTTCAGGTGATGGGAGGGGGCGCATTGTCGCATGGTTGGCGGTCCCCTGCGTCCGCCGTTTTCCGTGACTGTCTTGAGGCGGCGCGAGACTCTATCCTGCGTCAACACCACACCCGGGCAGGCGACAGCGCGATGCGGGCGAAGCGGGCGGCCAGTGGATGCAATAGCAGGGCGGCGTGGCCGGTCCTGCTGGCGGCGTGCTTGTGGCTGCTGGCTGGCGTGCCGGCCGCGGCGGCTGCCTGGGCCGGCAGCCCGCCGTTCACCGTGTTCACGCCGGATATCGACGTTTATCCCCAGCATTTCGGAGTGGCACAGGATGCCGATGGCATCGTTTACCTCGGCAGCGTCGATGGCGTGCTGGAGTTCGATGGCGAGCGTTGGTCGCTGCTGCGCCTGCCCAACCGCGAGCTGGTGCGCTCGCTGGCGGTCGATGGATCGAGGGTCTTTGTCGGCGGCTACAACAGTTTCGGCTACCTCGACCGCAACGATGCCGGCGAGCTGGTCTATCACCCTTTGGAGCAGCGCTTCGCCGCGCAGCTGGCAGGGCGCGAGTTCGCCGACATCTGGGGCATCGCGATTGCGCCCGAGGGCGTCTACTTCCGCGCCGTGCGCGACGTCTTCCTGTGGAACCCGGGCGATGACACGCAGGCGCACTGGCATCGTCCCGAGCGCTTCGGCATGTTGCTGCATCATCGCGGGCGCACGCTGTTGCAGTTCCGCGAAGAAGGTGTCCGGGTGCGCAGTGGCGCCGGATGGGAGCCGCTGCCGGGCAGCGCGCATCTCACCACGCTGATCTACCGGATGCTGCCGCTGGCCGATGGCGGCCTGCTGACCTTGGGCAGCGACGGTCGCTGGTGGCGCATCGGTGACGACGGCATCCGCGAGCAGGCGATGCCTGCCGGGTTACCGCCGTCGTCGCACTTCGAGCACGGCCTGGCATTGTCCGACGGCAGTCTCGCGCTGGCCGGCGGCGACGGCCAGGTGGCGATCGTGTCCGCCGCGCTCGATGGCTATCGGCAGTTCCGTCTCGACAACGCGTTTCTGTCCGGCGTGCACCCAGAGCAGGGTGGCGGGTTCCTGGTGGCTTCGACCCGGCACTTGTTCCGCGTCGGCTGGCCGGCGCCGTGGAGCATGGTCGATGCCACGCGCGGGGTGGAGGGCTCGGTGAACAGCATCACTCAGCTGGGCGATGACTTCTACCTGGGCACCAGCGTGGGGGCGCTGCGATTGCGCGCGGATCCCGTCAGTGGCATTCGGGCGGAGCGGTTGCCGTGGAGCAGCGACGAGGTCTATGACGTGCTGGCGCTGCCGTCTGGCGCGTGGCTGGCGGCGCATGCGCACCGGCTCGGCGTCGTCGAGCAGGGGCGATGGCGCGGCTTCAGCGATGAGCTCGTGTATCCGCGGCGCTTTTTTCGCTCCCGCTTCGACCCGAAGCGCGTCTATCTGGCGACCGAATTCGGACTGCGTGCGCTCGACCTGTCCGGCCCATCGCCGACGCTGTCGTCGCTGGTGGATCCGGATGTCGCCGCGCGCGTGACCACGATCGTGGAGCGAGGCGCCGGCGAGGTGCTGGCGGGCACCGAGCGACACGGCCTGTGGCGTTATCGCTACGACTCGGCTGGCGGGTTAGTGTCGGCAGAGCGCATCGATGTCGAGGCGGGCATCGAAACCGGGCAGGTGGCAGAGCTGGCGGTTTCGATGCTGCCTGATGGAGCTGTGGTTGCATCGACCCGGCTCGGCTTCT
>DASUOA010000091.1:0-2766 GCA_036276895.1 Arenimonas sp.
GCGCGTTGCATTGGACACCCCCAGCCCGGAGCCTTGCCATGCGCATCACCCTGATCGCCTTTGCCATCACGCTCGCCCTCGCCAGCTGCAGCCAGACTGGGCCCGAGCGCGCCGCCCAGCGCGACGATGCCGACGCCGGCAACGATATCGCGGTCGCCGCCGAAGCCAGCGCCGCACCGCTACTCGACCAACGCCGTGAGCGCGAGGAACAGGCCGGTCGCCTGGCCAAACTGGAAGCGTTCCGCGTCCAGCAGGTGCTTCCAGCGGCCAGCCCAATGGCGCCGCCACCGGTCGCCAGCATGGCCATGCCGCTATTGCAGCAGTCGGTATCGCCGCAGGAAACCTATGCCGGCCTTCCGGACAACCCGCTGCAATCGGTGCTCGAATCTCCGGTCTCGACTTTCTCCATTGACGTCGACACCGGCAGCTACAGCAATATCCGACGCATGCTGCTCGCCGGCCAGCGGCCGCCGCGCGAGGCGGTGCGCGCCGAAGAGATGATCAACTACTTCCACTACGGCCACCCCGCACCGACTGACGCGCGCACGCCGTTCAAGGTCAGCGCCGAACTGGCGCCGGCACCGTGGAATGCCGACCGCCAGCTGCTGATGCTCGGCATCCAGGGGTATACCAAGCCGATGGCAGAACTACCGCCGGCCAATCTCGTCTTCCTGATCGACACCTCGGGCTCGATGTTCTCCGAGGACAAACTGCCGCTGCTCAAGACCAGCCTGCGCCAGCTGCTGCCGCAGTTGCGCGCCAAGGACCGCATCAGCATCGTCGCCTACGCCGGCAGCGCCGGCCTGGTGCTGCCACCGACACCCGGCGACCAGCGCGGCGTGATCGAGGATGCGCTGGAGCGCCTGCAGGCCGGCGGTTCGACCAACGGCGGCGAAGGCATCCAACTCGCCTACGCGACCGCGCGGCAGCACTTCATCGATGGCGGCATCAACCGCATCGTGCTGGCGACCGATGGCGACTTCAATGTCGGCATCCATGACCGCGACGCGCTCAAGACCCTGGTTGCCGACCAGCGCCGCAGCGGCGTCTCGCTGTCGACCCTGGGCTTTGGCACCGGCAACTACCACGACGCCATGGCCGAGCAGCTGGCCAACGTCGGCAACGGCAGTCACGCCTACATCGACAGCGTCAGCGAAGGCCGCAAGGTGCTGGTCGAAGAGCTGTCGGCCACGCTGATGACGATCGCCAAGGACGTGAAGATCCAGCTCGAGTTCAACCCCGCCGTAGTCGCCGAGTACCGGCTGATCGGCTACGAGAACCGCATGCTGCGCCGCGAGGATTTCAACAACGACCAGGTCGACGCCGGCGAGATCGGCGCCGGGCACAACGTCACCGCGCTGTACGAGCTGACTCTGGTCGATGCGGCGAGCCCGCAGATCGACCCGCTGCGCTACCAGCCGAACGTCGCGGCTGTCGGCAAGGGCGAGGAGATCGGCCTGCTGCGCTTGCGCTACAAGCAGCCCGATGGCGAGCAAAGCCGCTTGATCGAAACACCCTTGCAACGCCGCGAGATCGCCAGCCACGGCAGTGAGCGCCTGCGCTTTGCCGCTGCCGTGGCCGCCTACGCCGACCTGCTGCGCGGTGGCGAGCGGACCCATGGATTCGGCTGGCCGCAGGTCGCGTCACTGGCGGCAGGCAGCACCCTGCCGGACCCGCATGGCTATCGCCGCGAGTTCCTGGACCTGGTCGAACGCGCAAGGCTGCTGACCGGCGGCGATGCTGCGGTCGCCATCAGCGAGTGAATGGCCGTCGCACAAGTCTTTTCCAACCGGGAAGAAGTCCGTAGGCTCGGGCCGATGCAGGCCGAGCCTACCGACGAAGACCTGATGCTTGCCTACGGCCGCGACGATACCGGCGCCTTCGAGGTGCTCTACGCGCGCCATCGCGGCCCGCTGTTCCGCTTCCTGCTGCGGCATCTGCACGACCGCGCACTGGCCGAGGAGATCTACCAGGATGTCTGGCAGCGGCTGATCCAGGCGCGCAGCCGCTACCGCCCGGAGGCGAAGTTCACGACCTGGCTGTACCAGATCGCGCACAATCGTCTTGGCGACCACTGGCGCGCAGCCAAGCACCGCCCAGCGGCGCCCGAGGACGCGGTGGAGCGGGCCGAACGCGAGCCCGACCCGCATACGCCGGAACGGCAGCTGTCGGCATTCGAAGAACGGCGACGGCTGCAGCTGGCGCTGGAAGAGCTGCCGGAGGAGCAACGCGAAGCGGTGCTGCTGCGGCTGGAACAAGAACTCAGCCTGGAGGAGATCGGCGAGGTCACCGGCGTTGGCCGGGAAACCGTGAAATCACGCCTGCGCTACGCGATGGACAAACTGCGCGCGCGCCTATCGACATGAAAGACCACGACCGCCAGCACGAACCCCTCGACGACGCCGAGCGCGCGCTGCAGCAGCGCCTGCGCGCCCTGCCGGCTGGCGATCCACCGCCGGCGCTGGATCGCCGCATCCTGCAAGCCGCGCAGGACGCGGTCGCGGCGGCGCGGCCGCGGCGCACGCGTTGGCTGCTAGCCGGAGGCAGTGCTTGGAGCATCGGCAGCGCTGCGGCAGCGGTGCTTGGCATCGGCCTTGGCATCCAGTTTCTGCAGCAGCAATACGCGCCCTTGCGGGTCGATGCACCGACCGCAGCGGTGATGCAGGCACCGAAGTCGGAGGAGCGCCGGCTCTCGGTCGAGTTCATCGAGCGCAAGCCGCGCGAGTTTCCGCAGACCGCGCCGCCACCGCCGCCTCCGCCGGCGGC
>DASUOA010000092.1:0-2933 GCA_036276895.1 Arenimonas sp.
AGGCGTTCAAGGCGCCGATCCGCGAGCAGTACGAGCGTCAGGGCCATCCCTACTACGCCAGCGCGCGGTTGTGGGACGACGGCATCATCGACCCTGCCGACACCCGTCGCGTGCTGGGGCTGGCGCTGTCGGCCAGCTTCAATGCGCCGATCGAGAAGGATCGCTTCGGCGTGTTCCGGATGTAAGCGCTTCAGCCGCGGTGGCAGGCATCGCTGCAGCCACCGCAGGCGCCTGCCGACGGCGGCGGTGCGATCCAGCGACCCAGCGCGCGCAGCCACGGCGGGCGCGACGCCGCCACCAGCGACAACGCAAAGGCGACGCGACAACGACGGGTGAAGTGCGGCGCGCGATTGGCCAGAACGTAGACGGCGCTGACAAGCACCGCCGCGGCCACCAGCAGGTATTGCAGCGCCAGCGCCATCACCCCGCCCCCAACCAGATCGCGACTTGGTAGGTCAGCAGCGCCATGCCATAGGCGAGTGCAAACAGGTATCCGGTGGCGAACGCCGTCTGCCGCCAGCTGTGCGTCTCGCGGCGGATGGTGGCGATGGTGGAGATGCACTGCGGTGCGTAGACAAACCACACCAGCAATGCGAGCGCGCTGGCCAGCGACCAGTCGGCGGCAATCAGCGGCGCCAGTGCCGTAGCCGCCTGCCCTTCATCGACCGCCGACAAGGCGTAGACAGTGGCCAGCGACGACACCGCCACTTCGCGCGCGGCCATCGCCGGGATCAAGGCGATGCAGATCTGCCAGTTGAAGCCCAGCGGTGCGAACAGCGGCTGCAGCAGATGGCCGAGGCGGCCGGCGAAACTGTAGTCGATGGCCGCGCCAGTGGCGCCTTCCGGCGCACCCGGAAAGCTCAGCAGGAACCACAGCAGGATGGTCAGCGCCAGGATGATGCCGCCGACGCGCTTGAGAAAGATCTGCGCGCGCTCCCACAGTCCGATCAGGATGTCGCGCGGGTTCGGCATGCGATAGGACGGCAGCTCCAGCAGCAGCGCGTGCTCGCGACGATCCCGGCGCACGCGCTTGATCATCCACGACACCGCCAGCGCCGACACGATGCCGGTCGCGTACAAGGCGAACAGCACCAGCCCCTGCAGGTTGAACCAGCCGGCGATCGCGCGCTGCGGCACGAACGCACCGATCAGCAGGGCGTACACCGGCAGCCGCGCCGAACAGGTCATCAGCGGTGCAACCAGAATGGTGGCGAGCCGGTCGCGCGGATCCTGGATGCTACGCGTGGCCATGATGCCCGGGACCGCGCAGGCGAAGCTCGACAGCAGCGGAATGAAGGATCGACCGGACAGACCGACGCTGCTCATCACGGTATCGAGCAGGAAGGCCGCGCGCGGCAGGTAACCGCTTTCCTCCAGCGCCAGGATGAACAGGAACAGGATCAGGATCTGCGGCAGGAATACCACCACGCCGCCGAGTCCTGCGATCACGCCGTCGACCAGCAGGCTGGCCAACGGCCCTTCAGGCAATGCGCCAGCGACGGACTCGCCGAGCCACGCGGTACCCGCGTCGATCGCATCGGCCAGCGGCGTCGCCCAGGCATAGACCGCCTGGAACATCAGGAACATCACCGCGGCGAAGATCATCAGACCGAACACCGGATGCAAGGCGATGCGATCCAGCCGCTCGTCGAGACGCGCTGCCGCCTCGGGTCGACGCACACATGCAGCGAGCAGGCGTCGTGTTTCCGCATGCAGGCCTTCGGCATCAAGCAGCTCGCCCGGCGTCGTATCGCGACGCTCGCCGATGTGCGCGTCGAGCCAGCCGAGCACCGCATCGGCGCCACCACGACGCACCGCGACCGTCGGCACTACCGGCAGCCGCAGCTCACGCGCGAGCGCATCGAGATCGATCTCGATTCCGCGGGCGCGCGCCGCATCCATCATGTTCACCGCGACCAGCAGCGGCTGACCCAACGCGCGCAGCTCCAGCACGAAACGCAGATGCAGGCGCAGATTAGTGGCATCAACCACGCAGACCAGCAGATCCGGCAGCGGCTCACCGGGATAGAAGCCACGGATGACGTCGCGCGTGACGGCTTCGTCGAGGCTCGCCGCCTGCAGACTGTAGGCGCCAGGAAGATCCAGCAGCACCAGCTCGCGTCCGGACGCCAGGCGGGTGCGGCCTTCCTTGCGCTCGACGGTGACGCCGGCGTAATTGGCGACCTTCTGCCGGCTTCCGGTGATGCGATTGAACAGCGCCGTCTTGCCGCAATTCGGGTTGCCGACCAGGGCGGCACGCAGCGGTGCGACGAGCGCGTCCATCAGGCCTCCGCCCGCAGCTGCACGCGCGCAGCCTCGGCGCGGCGCAAGGCAAAGCGCGTGTAGCCGATTTCGACCAGCAGCGGCTCACCGCCGATCGGGCCGGCGGTCAGCATGCGCACGCCTTCGCCGGCAACGAAGCCCAGCTCGCGCAATCGCCGCGCGATCGGATCGGAGTCGCTCGCGTCGCGGACATCAGCCACGACAGCGCGGGAACCGGGTCGCAAATCGGACAGGATCATGCCATTCACCTTAAACGCGAATGGTTCGCATTATAGAGGGATTGTGCCGGATTGCGCATGCGCTGCACGGCACGATCATTCCGGGCGCAGCCGCTATCATTGCGGTTCCGCCCTCCGGCACAGAAACGGACTCCGCATGAAGTACGTGCACACCGATCGCCAAGGCGAAATCGCCTACGTCTGGCTGACCCGTCCGCAGCTGCACAACGCCTTCGACGACATCCTGATCGCTGAACTCACGCGCGCGCTGGAGCGCTGCGATGCCGATGCCGGGATCCGCGCCGTCGTGTTGACCGGCGAGGGTGCCACCTTCTCCGCCGGTGCCGACCTCAACTGGATGCGGCGCATGGCCGCCGCCAGCGAGGCCGACAATCTGACCGACTCGCAGGGCCTTGCCCGGTTGATGCGGAC
>DASUOA010000093.1:0-2756 GCA_036276895.1 Arenimonas sp.
CTTCAGGTGCGGGATCAGCATCTCCGCGAAGCGGCCGTTGACCGCAAGATAGGTCTGCAGCGCCGCGCGCGAGAATTTCACCAGGCCGATGCGATAGTGGAACAGCGGCCACAGCGTCGAGTTGGCGAAGTGGTTGTAGAAGCCGTCGAACTCCGATGGCGTGAGGTCGAAGACCGCGAACTCCATCTTGCCCTTGCTGGCGGTCTGCGTTTTCGCCTCGGGTGCTTCGTTGAGTTCGCCGCTCCAGCCGAACCACAGGCCGCCGCTGCGCCCCAGCGCCTCGCGGATAGCAACCGCAAGGCCGCAGGCGCGCTGGATGCGCTCAGCTGGCAGGATGACACGGTTGGAGACGACGACCAGGCGGCTCACGAGGCCACCTCCCAGCTCACGCTGAGCTTGATGGCCGAGTTGATGAGGCCGACCAGCGAATAGGTCTGCGGATAGTTGCCCCACAGTTCGCCGGTCGCCATCGCGATGTCTTCCGACAGCAGGCCGTGCTTGTTGCGGCGCGCCAGCATGGTCTCGAACAGGGCGCGCGCCTCCTCGCGCCGGCCCAGCGCCACCAGCGCGTCGATGTACCAGAAGGTGCAGATGGTGAAGGCGGTCTCCGGCCGGCCGAAATCGTCGGCGACCACATAGCGGAACAGGAAGTCGCCGCGCTTCAAGTCCTTGCCGATGGCCTCGACCGTCATGCGGAAGCGCGGATCGTCGGCCTCCAGGAATCCCAGGGGCTCGACCAGCAGCATGCTGGCGTCGAGCTCGTGTCCATCGAAGGTCGAAGCCAGCGCCTTGCGCTTCTCGCTCCACGCCCGCTTCAGGATGGTCTCGCGCAGCCGGTCGGCCGAGGAGCGCCAGCGGTCGACGCGATCGGCGCGCCCCACCGCCGGCGCGATCTTCGCCAGCCGGTCGCACGCCGCCCAGCTCATGATCGCGGAGAAGGTGTGGATGGCGGCGCTGGTGCGCAGCTCCCACGGGCCGGCATCCGGCTGGTCGAACACTTCTTCGGCGCGCCGGCCGATCGCTTCCAGCTGCTCGAACAGGGACGGGTTGGCACTCTGGCGGATCAGGCGCTTGTCAAAGAACACGTGCGTGCAGGCCAGCACCAGGCTGCCATAGACGTCGTTCTGTTTCTGCACGTAGGCCTGGTTGCCGATGCGCACCGGTCCCATGCCGCGATACCCATTGAGGTCGGCGCTGATCACCTCCTCCAGGTTGGATTCGCGCGAGATGCTGTAGACCGGCTGGATGCCGCCGTCGCGCGCATCGTCGACGATGTCGGTGATGAAGCGGATATAGTCTTCCATGGTGCGCGTGACGCCGAGCGCGTTCAGCACGCGGATCACGAAAAAGGAATCGCGGATCCAGCAATAGCGATAATCCCAGTTGCGCTGGGTGTTGGGCGCTTCGGGGATCGAGGTGGTGAGCGCGGCGACAATGGCGCCGGTCTCCTCGTAATTGCAGATCTTCAGCGTGATGGCGGAGCGGATGACCGCCTCCTGCCACTCGAATGGAATGGAGAGGCCGCGCACCCAGGTCTGCCACCAGTCGAGCGTCGCCTCCAGCTGGTTGCGCCCGACGTCGCGCACATCCTCGGGTACCGCTTCATCCGGCCCGAGCACGAACCACAGGTCGTCGCCGAGACGGAAGCTGCGCTCCTCCAGCAGATAGGTGATCGGGGCATTGGTGGTGACGCGGATGACGTTGCGCGGCCCGACGAAGCGCATGTGGTTGCTGCCGCGGGTGATCTCCGGTTTCACCGCGCCGTTCGCCATCAACGGCTTGATCCGCACCGTGATGATCGGGCGGCCCGAAACCGGGCGGATGCGTCGCATGATGACCGGCGGCCGGAACATGCGGCCGAAACGCAGGAAGCGGGGGCAGTAGTCGGTGATCTCGATGGTGTTGCCGCCGCTGTCGGTGATCAGGGTCTCCAGGATCGCGGAATTATCGAGATAGCGCTGGGTGGTGTTGGCGGTCTCCTTCATCTCGACGGTGAAGGCGCCATCGCGGCCGTCCTGGCGCAGCAAGGCGCAAAACACCGGATCGCTGTCCAGCCGGGGAAAGCACGACCACAGGATCGTGCCCTGCGGGTCCACCAGCGCGGCGATGGCACAATTGCCGATCACGCCGAGTTCGAGATTTCGATCAGCCATTGCACCCGCTATCGAGATTGTCTCAGGAGCGATTCTCGGCCGAACCGCCAAGCCATCCGGTCACCCTATGGTCATCAATGCGGTGGATCAACCCTTAGTTCCCCTATCCGAGCCGGTATCAATGGTTGGGAGTGTGCCGGGAAGCGGCTACACGCAAGGGCTGCAACATGGTGTGAGGTCACGCGGCGCTTGTCAGGTGGACCGGCGCACAATGGTCACAGTGTGTGGCGTCAACGCACGGCGTCCGGCAGTCCCGCCTTCTGCGTCGTCGATCCCTGGAGGGGCGAAGCCCCGAATACGCTCGGGCAAGTACAGGCCGTTGAAGCCTCAAACGATTCGCTCTATATTGGCGGTGTCCGGCAAATTGCCGGACACCGGGCAGCAGGTTACTTCTGAGAAGCTCTTCACATGCCACGTGCAAGTCACTCGCGAAGCGAAGATCGGCAGCGTTCAAAGGGGGAACGACTGGAAGCCCGAGTCAGCGCTGAACTGAAAGCCTTGTTTCAGCGTGCGGCCGAGTTGAAGGGGCTTACACTCACTGATTATGTGATCAATGTGCTGGTCGACAGCTCGCAGCAGGTGATAAGGGACCATGAAATAATC
>DASUOA010000094.1:0-4000 GCA_036276895.1 Arenimonas sp.
GCTCAAGACCGTTGGCCAGCACCTGCTGGGTCGCCTTGCACAGGCCGAGACGGGCGTTGCGCAGCTCCTCGTCGCTGACCAGGATCGCGTGCGCGTTGTAGAAGGCGTGGAAGCTCGATGCCAGCTCGCGCAGGAAGGTGGCGAGCAGCTGCGGCGCGCGGTTCTCGGCCGCCGATTCGATCACTTCCGGGTAACGCATCAGCTCGGACAGCAGGTCTTCCTCGTGGCGTTCGACCAGCCGCTGCCGCGCCGCTTCGGCGGCGCTGCGGTTGTAGCCGAACTGCTTCTCGGCCATCTGCCGGAACACGCTGCAGATGCGCGCATGCGCGTACTGCACGTAGTACACCGGGTTGTCGTTGGACTGACTCTTGGCCAGATCAAGGTCGAAGTCGAGGTGCTGGTCGTTGCCGCGCATCACGTAGAAGAAACGCGCAGCGTCGGAGCCAACCTCCTCGCGCAGTTCGCGCAGGGTGACGAAGCTGCCGGCGCGGGTCGACATCTGCACCCGCTCGCCGCCACGGAACAGGATCGCGAACTGCACCAGCTGGATCTCGATCTTCGCAGGATCGAGGCCCAGGCCCTGCGCCGCGGCCTTGAGCCGGGCGATGTAGCCGTGGTGGTCGGCGCCGAAGATGTACAGCGCGCGCTCATAGCCGCGCTCGAACTTCGACAGCAGGTAGCCGAGGTCGGAGGCGAAGTAGGTGGTGATGCCGTTCTCGCGCACCACCACGCGGTCCTTGTCGTCGCCGAAGGTGGTCGCGCGGAACCACAGCGCGCCGTCCTGCTCGTACAAATGGCCCTGCTCGCGCAGGCGGTCGATGGCGTGCGGCACGTAGCCATCGGTGACCAAGGAGCGCTCGGAGAAGAAGTTGTCGTGGTGGACGCCGAACTCGCCGAGGTCGTTGCGGATGTCGCTCAGGCACCAGGCCAGGCCGGCATCGAACACCTGGCGGTAGTCGGTCTCGCCCAGAAGCTGCTTGGCGCGGGCGATCAGCGCATCGACATGGGCCTCCTTGTCGCCGCCCTGGCCCTCATCCGGCGGCAGGCCGTCGGTGATTTCCAGCGCGCTGCGGCGCAGACCGTCGCCGGCCTTGGCGCGCAGGGCGCGGGCGATCTCGATGACGTACTCGCCTTTGTAGCCGTTGTCGGGGAAGCGCACGGTGATGCCGCCGAGCTCGTGGTAGCGCAGCCACACCGACACCGCGAGGATGTCCATCTGGCGGCCGGCGTCGTTGACGTAATACTCGCGCTGCACCGCGTAACCGGCGGCTTCCAGCAGGTTGGCGACCGACGCGCCGTAGGCAGCGCCGCGGCCGTGGCCGACGTGCAGCGGGCCATTGGGATTGGCGGAGACGAATTCGACGGTGATCGATTCGTGGCTGCCGGCCGGCGCGCGGCCGTATTCCGGGCCGAGCTCGAATACCCGGCGCAGGGTGCCGAGGCGGCAGCCGCGCGCGAGATGGAAGTTGATGAAACCGGGGCCGGCGATCTCGGTTTTGGCCAGGTGCTGCGATTCCGGCAGCGTGCCCACGATCAGCTCGGCCAGCTCGCGTGGCTTAAGCCCGGACGGCTTGGCCAGCAACAGCGCGACATTGCTGGCGTAGTCGCCATGGTCGCGTGACTTGGTGCGCTCGATGACGAAGTCGGGGATGGCGAGGTCCTGCGGCAGCCTGCCATGCCGACGCAAGTCGAGCAGGGCCTGCGCCACCAGTTCGCGGAGATGGTCTTTCACCGGGAATATCCACAATCGGGGAACCGCGCATTGTACCGGCAGCGGGGCCGCGCGCATCCGTGCTGGCGGCGTCCGTCACGGCGGCGTCATATGCCGGACGCACAATCGCCTGGTCACGCCTAGGAACGTGATCTCTCCAACTGCCAGATTTCCGGCCAACGGCCGGGGTTCCAGGGTGGGGCCGGCTACGCGCCGGCCCTTTTTTTTGCGCGGGAGGGCGCGGCGGCCGGGGGAGATTTCGTCCGCAGCCGCTCCGCCTCCGCGAGCGACAGCTCACGGAAGGCATCCATCACCGCCTGCCCGTTGGGAGGCGGGACGTCGGCGAACCGCTCCTGCAAGGCGGCGCTGACGGCGCGCACGGCATCGGCGTTGCGCTCCTTGCACGGACCGAGTGCCAGCTGGCCCTCGCGCGAACCGAAGCGGTGCAGTTCGAAGAAATAGGTCAGCTGGCCGCGGGTGAGGAAACCGAGGCAGCTCGGACCACTGGCCGGCTTGTCCAGTCGTCGGCCGGAGCGTGCTTCGCGCTCACGGCACAGGCGCAGCGCGCTTTCCGACAGCCATTCGAAGTCCTCTCCGACATTGCCGGTGTCGAGGTCGGCGGCGAGGCGCCCGAGGCGCTCGCCGCGGACGGCGGCGGCATCGGTGGTCCAGCCCGGGCGCTCGTTGTCCAGCCACAGGCCCAGCCCGCGCGCCAGCGAGCCGCCGGCGACTGAAGCGACATCCTCGCCCTCGCTGCGTGGCGCCGGTCGGGCGTCGAAGGTGCTGCCGGCAATCATCAGCTCCAGCGCGATGTAGGTGTCGCGATCCGGGCCGCGCTCGAAGCCGCAGGCGTCGAGGATGCGGAAGGTCTCGGCGATGCTGGCGGCCTCGTTGCCGCCGATCGGCCCGGGCACGTCGAACGTCTCGCGCTGGCGCAGGTCGTGGCAGGCGGCAAACAGCACCAGCGTGGCCCAGTCGCGTGCCGGCAAGGCATCGACACCGACGGTATCGAGCACCCGGCCGAGGCGGCGCTCGGCCAGCTCGAACACGTGGTCCTCGTTGTGGTACGCGTGCGGGTCGCTGCCGAAGCTGCCATGGCGCAGGCCGAGTCGACCGACGCCGAGCAGGGCGGCAGACAAGTGCCGGTGCTGGTCCTCCGGGCTCATCCGGAAGTGCGACAGGATGGCGTCGAGGCGGCCGGGGATGTCTGGGCGTTGGCGCTCGATCAGGCGGCGGGCGCTGTAGGCGTCCGGCAGCACACGCTCGCAATTGTCGAGCGGATACAGGTTGGAATACCCGAGGATCACAGGGGCCTTGCCCTCTCGCCGCCAGCCGTTCCCGCAGTATACGCAGGCCGAGGGCCTTGCCAGCCACTGCCTCAGAGCAGGCCGCGTTGCGCCATCGAACACGGCGGCCCGTCGCCGAGGATGAAGTGGTCGAGCACCCGCACCTCGACCAGCGCCAGCGCCTGCACCAGCCGCGCCGTGATGGCGCGGTCGGCGTGGCTGGGCTCGGCGACGCCGCTGGGGTGGTTGTGGCCGAAAATCACTGCCGCGGCGCGATGCGCCAGGCAGCGCTGCAGCACTTCGCGCGGATGTACTTCGGCGCCGTCGAGGGTGCCGCGAAACAGCTCCTCGCAGGCGATCACTCGGTGCCGGGTATCGAGGAACAGGCAGGCAAACACCTCGTAGGGCAGGGCGCGCAGGCGCCGGGCGAGGTAGTCGCCGGCGCGCTCCGGTGCGGTCAGGGCCTCGCCACGGGCCAGGCCCGCGGCGAGGTGGCGGTTGCCCAGCTCCAGTGCCGCGGCGAGCAGGCTGGCACGGGCCGGACCGAGCCCCGGCAGCCGTTGCAGCGCGCGCGGCTCGCGGTCGAGCAGATCGCGCAGGCCGCCGGTTTGCGCCAGCAGCCGGCGGCCGGCATCGACCGCGCTGTGGCCACGACTGCCGCTGCCGATGAACAGCGCCAGCAGCTCGGCATCGGACAGGGTCGATGCGCCCCGGGCCAGCAGCTTCTCGCGTGGACGTTCGGATTCGGGCCAGTCGTGGATTCGCATGGCGCCAGTGTGCAGCGCCACCGATCGCCGCCGCCGTCGGGCATTCGCGGCCCTTCGGGTAAGCTAAGCGCCTTCTTGTCGCGGGGAAACTTCCGACGTGAGTGCGCTTTCCGGCCACCGCATCCTGCTCGGCGTCACTGGCGGCATCGCCGCCTACAAGGCCGCGGACCTGGTCCGCCGCCTGCGCGAGGCCGGTGCCGAGGTGCGGGTGGTGATGAGCGAAGGCGCGCGCCAGT
>DASUOA010000095.1:0-4925 GCA_036276895.1 Arenimonas sp.
GTCGGTCTCGATGAGTGCTGACGGCAAGAATCTCGTCGCGATCGTCGCCGCGCCCGGATCGAATTTTCAGGATACGGCGCTTGCCACCTGGGATCTAGGCAACCTTGAAGCAGGCCCGGTGATCACTCCGTCCGGCGACAAGATGAAGTTTCTGGCCGCCAGCGCCATGAAGGCGGACCGAGTGCTGGTGTTTGCACGGCAGGAATGGACCGGCGCGCTTGGCGGTTGCGGCGAAGGCAAGTCGGTCGGCTCGACCAAGACGTTCGTGAGCAAGGTCTACTTGACTGATGTCAAGCACAAGAAATTCAGCGAAGCATTCGCCGACAACACCCGAAAGATCGGTGTGAGCGAAGACATGCTGCGCTGTCTTGAGCTGAGCGGTACCGCCAGCCTGGTCAATACGCTGCCGCTCGACCCCGACAACGTCATCATTTCGCAGCTGAACCAAGTGACGCTGCAGGAAAACTTCTATCTGTACAACTTGCGAAATGACGAGACCAAGCTCCTTTATCGTGCCAGTGGCCGTGCGGGCGCCGGCCTGTTCAATCCTCGTACCGGCGAGCTGATGACCAAGACGCAGCTCGAACCGGTTGGAAATGGAGAATATGAACAGCGGACTTTGATCCTGAACCCCAAGACAGGTGAGTTCGAGACGCACGACAATCTGACGCAGAAGCTCACCGATCGCCATTCGATCAGTTTCGTCGGAGTCGACGAAAGGTCGGGCAAGTTTTACGTGCTGACTGACAGGCGCTCGGACCAGGTCCAAGCTTGGATGTACGATCCGATCGCCCGAAAGTTCGATGACGAAGCGCTTGTCGCGCACCCCGAGTTCTCCATCGGCGGCCTGGTCCTCGGCTCCCGCCCGAGCGACTTCAACCAGGTGCTCGGTTTTGTGGTGGACGGCATGGTGCGGGAAGTGGTGTATGTCGAACCCGGCATGCAGGCCATCCAGGCGGCGCTGATGAAGGCGTTCCCGGAGCAGACGATCAGTATCAATGGCTACAACGACGACCGCTCGGTGGTGCTATTCGCGACCGAAAGCGCCCGGCACCCTCGCGGATACCACCTGCTACTGGACAGAAAGCGCGTTGTAACCTTGGGCAATGAGCGCCCGAGCATCAAGCCGGAGAATATCGGGGAACAGCAGTGGGTGACATACACCGCTCGTGATGGCCGCAAGATTCCTGCCATCCTCGACCTGCCCGCCGGCTGGACCAAGAAAGATGGTCCGCTACCCACGATCATCCATCCGCACGGCGGCCCGTGGGCGCGTGACTATGGAAATTGGGATCCCTCTGGTTGGACGCCGTTCCTGACCTCGCGAGGTTATGCCGTTCTGCGGCCGCAGTATCGCGGTTCCGATGGCCTCGGCCGCGGCCGGTGGCTGGCTGGCGATGGCCAGTGGGGCAAGGCCATGCAAGACGACAAGGACGACGGCGCTGCTTGGCTTGTCAAGGAAGGAATTGCCGACCCGAATCGCATCGCCATATTCGGCTACTCGTATGGCGGCTTCGCTGCGGCGGCGGCCGTGGTGCGCCCGAACGGGCCCTACAAGTGCGCCATTTCAGGCGCGCCAGTAACCGACCTCGCCCGAATCGGGGCAAACTGGAGCGAGAACCGCGTGCAACGCGCCCTGCAGGGCCGAACCGTGAACGGTATGGATCCGATGCAGAATACGGACAAGGCCAGCATTCCGGTGCTGCTCTATGTCGGCGACCGCGACGTGCGCACCCCGGCCTTCCACGCACGCGACTTCTACAACGCGGTCAAGGACAAAGTGCCCGCCAAGTTTGAGCTGATACCTGACCAGCCGCACAGCCTGCCGTGGTACTACCGTCACCACCACACCACGCTCAAGCTGATCGAGGACTTCCTGGCCGACGACTGTTTCAAGGGCGGGGCGTAATCGTTCCGGTGGCCATCGTTTGAATCAAAGGGCGCCCGGATGGGCGCCCTTTTTCGTTGTCGGCTGGCTGCTCTCGGGTCTCGCTCAAGGCGCGCAGTAGTGCCCATGCAGCACCCGGATGATCGCGTGCACAGGGCCCGGCGACACCGAGTAGAAGACCGCCTGCGCTTCTTTGCGCGTTTCGACCAGCCCACTTTCGCGCAGCACGGCCAAATGCTGCGACAGCGCCGATTGGCTGAGATCGACCAGCGCGTTGATCTCGCCCACCGACATCTCCCGCTCGAGCAACAGGCACAGCACCCGCAGGCGCTGCGGGTTGGACATCGCCTTGAGCAGGTCGGCCGCCTCGTCGGCGCGGGCTTGCATCTGCGCGGCGGGCGAAGTGGGCTGGCGGCGGCGGTTCATGCGGGTTCCTCGGGTGGACTTGATCCAGGTCGTCCTGGGGGCGCGAGCGTGGGGCGAGACTGACGTTGACATTCTGCCACGCCTCTAATTAAGCTGTCGCTAATATTAGCTGATGCTTAATTGCACTGCCCGCCCACGGAGATAACGCCATGAACCTCGACCGCGCCATGTTCGCCTTCGCCGGCACGATGATCCTGCTCAGCGTCGTGCTGACCTACTTCGTATCGCCCTGGTGGTTGTTGCTGACCACCTTCGTCGGCCTCAATCTGCTGCAGAGCGCCTTCACCGGCTTTTGCCCGGCTGCCATCGTCCTCGGCAAGTTCGGCTTCAAGGCCGGCTGCGCCTTCAAGTGAGATAGAGCCATGTCGCCACGCTACGCCCTGCCCTTCGTCGCCCTGCTCGCCCTCGCGCTGGCCGCCTGCAGTGGCGCGCCGGAGTCCGCCTCGCCGCGGCCGCCGGTCGCCTTCGAGACGCTCACCGTGCAGCCGGAAACGGCGGTGCGCGAGCGCAGCTGGGATGGCGTGGTCGAAGCGGTCAACCAGGCCACACTGTCGGCGCAGACCGCCGGCCGCGTGGTCGAGTTGCCCTTCGACGTCAACGATTACGTCGAGGCGGGGCAAGTGGTGGTGCGCTTCACCGATGTCGAGCAGATCTCGGCGCAGCGTCGCGCCAGCGCCCAGCTGGCGGCGGCGCAGGCGGACTACAGCGAGGCCGAGTCGGCCTTCCGCCGCACCGAAGAGCTGGTCGGCAAGCAATTGCTGGCGCGCGCTGCGCTCGACCAGGCGCGCGCCCGTCGCGATGCCGCCCGTGCCGCGCTCGATGCTGCACGCGCCGGCACTGCCGAGGCCGGCGAGCAGGTCGACTACACCGTGGTGCGCGCGCCCTACTCGGGCATCCTCACCGAGCGCTTCGTCAAAGTCGGCGAGGCGGTACGCCCCGGCCAACCGCTGGTGTCCGGGTTGTCGCTGGCGCAGCTGCGGGTGCAGGTCGATGTGCCGCAGGGCGAAATCGCCGCGCTTCGCGAACACGGTGCGGCGCGCGTGCTGCTGCCCGGCGGTGGCGATCTGGCCGCCGACAAGGTCATCGTCTTTCCCTATGCCGACGCGCAGACCCACAGCTTCCGCGTCCGCGTCGAGCTGCCCGAGGCCGAGACCGGCCTGCAGCCGGGCATGACGGTCAAGACCGCGTTCAAGACCGGCGAGACCTCGCGCATCCTGCTGCCGCGCTCGGCACTGGTCACGCGCAGCGAGGTCACCGCCGTCTATGTGGTCGATGCCGACAACCGGGTCGTGCTGCGACAGGTTCGCCTCGGTCATCGCTATGGCGATCGCGTCGAAGTGCTGGCCGGATTGCAGGCCGGTGAGCGCGTTGCCGTCGACCCGCTTGAAGCATTGAGCCACCTCGCTTCGTCGCCGGAGCGCGGCAATGAGTGAGATCAAGCTCGGCCTGTCCGGGCGACTCGCGCGCGCCTTCCAGGCCAACCCGCTGACGCCGATCCTGGCCATCGCCGGCCTGTTGCTGGGCCTGGTCGCCACCCTGATCACGCCGCGCGAGGAAGAGCCGCAGATCGACGTGACCATGGCCAATGTCATCGTGCCTTTCCCCGGCGCGCCGGCCGAGGATGTCGAGAATCTCGTCAGCTATCCGCTCGAGCAGGTGCTGTCCGAGATCGAAGGCGTCAAGCACGTCTACTCGATCAGCCGCCCCGGCATGTCGCTGATCACCGTCGAGTTCGCCGTCGGCGTGCGCCGGCAGGACGCGCTGGTGCGCCTGTACAACCAGGTGTATTCGAATGCCGACTGGGCGCCGCCGGCGCTCGGCGTCGGCCAGCCGCTGGTGCGGCCGATGGGCATCGACGACGTGCCGGTGATGAGCCTGACGCTGTGGACGCGCGATGCCGAGCGCGGCGGCACCGAACTCGCCGAGGTCGCGCATACGCTGGAAAGCGAACTCAAACGCGTGCCCGGCACCCGCGATGTCTACAGCATCGGCGCCCCGGAACGCGCGGTGGTGGTCGAACTCGACGCCACGCGCCTCGCCGCCTACGGCATGAGCGCGGAGGATCTCGCTGCTGCGTTGGCCGCCGCCAATGTCGTGCAGCAGGCCGGCGAGCGCGTCAGCACCGAGGGCGCAGTGCCGCTGACCGCAGGCGAATATCTCGCCGACGCACAGCAAGTCGCCGAACTGGTGATCGGCCTGCGCGAAGGCCGGCCGCTGATGCTCTCCGATGTCGCCGAGATCCGCCGTGGCAGCGACCTGCCGACGCAGTACGCCTGGCACGACGCCGGCGATGGACGCATCGCTCCGGCGGTGACGATTGCCATCGCCAAGAAACCCGGCGCCAACGCCATCGAGATCACCCGCTCGATCACCGAGCGCATCGAGAGCCTCAAGGCCACGCACATCCCGGATGGCATCGAGGTCAGCATCACCCGCGACTACGGCGCCACCGCCAACGACAAGGCGATGACGCTGATCCAGAAGCTGGTCTTCGCCACCTTGTCGGTCGTCTTGCTGGTGCTGTTCGCGCTGGGCTGGCGTGAGGCCATCGTGGTCGGCAGCGCCGTGGTGCTGACGCTGGCATTGACGCTGTTCGCCTCGTGGGCGCTGG
>DASUOA010000096.1:0-5027 GCA_036276895.1 Arenimonas sp.
GGCGATCGTTTCATCGAGATCTGGAACAACGTCTTCATGCAGTTCGATCGCCAGCCCGATGGTCGCCTGCTGCCATTGCCGGCGCCCTGTGTCGACACCGGCATGGGGCTGGAACGCATTTCGGCAGTGCTGCAGCACGTACACAGCAATTACGAGATCGACCTGTTTCAGCATCTGATCAAGGCTGCCGCTGCGATCACCGGCGCCAGCGATCTCGACAACAAGTCGCTGCGTGTGATCGCCGATCACACCCGCGCCTGCAGCTTCCTGATCGTCGATGGCGTGCTGCCATCAAATGAAGGCCGCGGATATGTCCTGCGTCGCATCATCCGTCGCGCCGTGCGGCACATCTGGAAGCTCGGCAACATGGCCAGCGATGGCCAGTTCTGGCGCATGGTGCAGCCGCTGTGCGAGGTGATGGGCGAGGCCTATCCGGAGCTGGTCGCGAAGCGTGAACTGGTCGAACGCGCGCTGCGCGCCGAAGAAGCTGCATTCGCACAAACGCTTGACGCGGGAATGATGCGACTCAACGAGTTCATGCAGGCGTCCGGTGGTGAGATCGGTGGCGAGCAGTTGTTCCAGATGCATGACACCTACGGTTGCCCGCCGGATCTGATTGCCGACATCGCCCGCGAGAATGCGAGCCGGGGATGGCGCATCGCCGATGCGGCAATGCCGGCCTACGAGCAATTGATGGAGCAACAGCGCGAGCGTGCCCGTGCAGCAAGCAAGTTCGCGGGTGGCGCCGGTCTTCCGGCCGAAGTCGCCTCGCAGCTGCCTGCGACCGAGTTCATCGGTTACGAGCGCGTCGATGCCGATGGCTGCAAGGTGCTGGCCCTGTTGCGTGACGGAAAGTCGCTGGACGTGGCCAACGCTGGCGACGACGTGCTTGTGATTCTTGATCGCACGCCGTTCTACGCCGAGTCCGGTGGTCAGGTCGGAGACGCTGGCGCGCTGCTGGATCCGCGTGGCGACCGTTTCGACGTCAGCGACACGCTCAAGTTGGGCGGTGTTTTCCACGGCCATGCGGGTCGTGTCGCCGCCGGCAGCATCAAGGTTGGCGACAAGCTGTCGGCGCGCGTCGATGCGGAGCGTCGCCAGGCTGTCGTGCTCAACCATTCGGCGACGCACCTGCTGCACGCCGCGCTGCGCAATGTGCTCGGTGAGCACGTGACGCAGAAGGGTTCGTTGGTCGCTCCGGATCGCCTGCGCTTCGACTTCTCGCACTTCCAGGCGATCAGCGCCGACGAACTGGCGCGCATCGAGGCTATGGTCAATGCCGAGATACGTCGCAATGCCGAGGCGGAGGTGCATCACATGGCGATGCAGGAGGCGATCGATTTCGGTGCCATGGCGCTGTTCGGCGAGAAGTACGGCGAGCGCGTTCGCGTGCTGCGCATGGGCGATTTCTCGACCGAGCTGTGCGGCGGCACGCATGTGCATCGCACCGGCGATATCGGCCTTTTCAAGATCGTCTCCGAAGGTGGCGTGGCGGCCGGCGTGCGCCGTATCGAAGCGGTCACGGGGCAGGGCGCGTTGGATTGGTTCGGCGAGCGCGAACGTCGCCTGCATGAAATGGGTGAACTGGTTGGCGGCCGTGGTGACGATGTCGTCGACAAATTGCGCCTACTGCTCGACCGGCAGAAAAAGCTTGAGCGCGAGCTGGAGTCGTTCAAGGCCAAGGCCGCCGCAGGCGCAAGCGCCGACCTCGCCGCTCATGCCGTCATTGTGGCCGGCAGCAAGGTGGTCGCCGCGCGCCTCGAAGGCCTGGATGCCAAGGCCCTGCGCGATGCCGTCGATCAGCTCAAGAGTCGCCTCGGCGATGCGGTGATCGTGCTGGCGTCAGCCGAGGGCGGCAAGGCTTCGCTGGTCGCTGGCGTGCAAGGTGCGGCGCTCGGCAAGGTCAAGGCGGGCGAGCTGCTGGCGCATGTCGCGCAGCAGATCGGCGGCAAGGGCGGCGGTCGTCCGGACATGGCGCAGGGCGGCGGTCAGGATGGCCCGGCCTTGCTGGCGGCGCTCGACGGCGTGAAAGCTTGGGTGGCGGACCGTCTCGGGTGAGACCGCTGCTTCATTGCGCCGTCAACAGCCGCGATCTACCATCGGGTTGCCGCGGGGAGCGGTTTCGAGCCGGAGGCTGCCAAGTCGCCGGCCCGGTGCAGGGAAGTATCGGGAGAGGGCCATGCTGATTCTGACGCGGCGTGTAGGCGAAACCCTGATGATCGGGGATGCGGTGACGGTCACCGTGCTCGGCGTCAAGGGCAATCAGGTGCGGATCGGCATTACCGCACCCAAGGATGTAGCGGTGCACCGCGAAGAGATCTTCCAGCGGCTGCACAAGGATGACGAGTCGGGAGGCGTGCCACCGGCTGGCGATTTGCCCAAGTCCGGCTGAGTCGCTAAGCTATGCGACTTGCCCGGCCGTGATTGCGGGGGGCATGCAAGATCCGGAGTGATGCCCGAGTGGCCGAAGGGGCTCCCCTGCTAAGGGAGTATAGGGTCAAAAGCTCTATCGAGGGTTCGAATCCCTCTCACTCCGCCAGAACAAAAGAGCCGCCTTCGGGCGGTTTTTTGTTGTGACTTCGCTTGCGTGATTTCCTGTCTGGCTGTCGTCCGGCCGGGGGCTCAGCAATGCGCGAAGCTACGCTGCGAAAGCATGCTGCCTCGACCCTCTCACTCCTCTCTCGCGAAATTTTTCGAGCCGAGGTGTTGACGAAGTGATGTAACGTAATCATAATCTCGCTTCTGCTGTGCGCCCGTAGCTCAGCTGGATAGAGCACCAGGCTACGAACTTGGTGGTCGGGAGTTCGAATCTCTCCGGGCGCGCCACTTGATGCGACACTAAGGGTGCCTAGGCACCCTTTTTGTTCAGAGGGCCGCGGTGATCCGAAAGGCGCGCTGCGGAGCTCCAGGAGACAAGGTGTTCCGGCGGGGTATAGCTCAGCCTGGTAGAGCGCCAGCTTTGGGAGCTGGATGTCGTGGGTTCGAATCCCTCTGCCCCGACCAGCGAGTGTGTGATGATGTGGTGCGGCTGGCTGGCGGGTTGCATTCCGCCGCGGCGAAGGCGGTGCGACAATCCGGATCGGGCGCCCGTAGCTCAACCGGATAGAGCACCGGCCTTCTAAGCCGGTGGTTGCAGGTTCGATTCCTGCCGGGCGCGCCAGATTGGTTTCGCGTTAGGGTGTTGCGGTGGTGGATGTAGCTCAGTCGGTTAGAGCATCGGATTGTGATTCCGAGGGTCGCGGGTTCGAGTCCCGTCTTCCACCCCAGTAAATTTTTGCGGCATAATAGGATGTCGCAGCCGCTTTCAGCGGGAAGATTACGGGCCGTTAGCTCAGTTGGTAGAGCAGTTGACTCTTAATCAATAGGTCCAAGGTTCGAATCCTTGACGGCCCACCATCTTCCCAGATGAAACGTTCCCCCGCGGCAAGGCGAAAGTGGCGGAATTGGTAGACGCCCTGGATTTAGGTTCCAGTGGGGAAACCCGTGAGAGTTCGAGTCTCTCCTTTCGCACCACCTTTTTCGGGTTGCGGGGGATGAGTCGGCTCCGCGGGTTTTTTCATTTTTTGGCGCCATGAAACGGCGCAGTGCCAGGAGTGAACATGCAAGTCTCGCTTGAGAACACCGCCAACCTCGAACGCCGCCTGACCGTCACATTGCCGGCTGAGCAGCTTGAAGGCGTCATTGGCACCCGCCTGCGCGAAATCGCGCGTACCGCCAACATCAAGGGCTTCCGCCGCGGCAAGGTGCCGACCAAGGTCATCGAGCAGCGCTTCGGGCCGCAGGTCCGTTCCGAGGCCTTCGGCGAGCTGGTGCGCAACAGCTTCAACCAGGCCGTGCGCCAGGAGAACCTGCAGATCGCCGGCAGCCCGGAGATCCAGGCCGATCCGGCCGGCGAGGGCGAGATTCGCTTCACCGCTACCTTCGAGGTGGTGCCGGACTTCGGTGACATCGATGTCACCAAGCTCGAAATCGTGCGTGCCAGTGCGAAGATCGAAGACACCGATATCGACACCATGATCGACACGCTGCGTCAGCAGCGCACGCAGTGGATCCCGGTGGAGCGCGCCGCGCAGGCGGGTGATCTGGTGGTGGTCGAGACGGCCGCGTCGGTCGACGGCAAGCGCGTGCCCGCCGAAGGTGTCGAGCGTGGTGTCACCGTGATCGGCTCCAACAACATGATGCCGGCACTCGAAGGCCAGCTCGCCGGGATGAGTGCTGGCGAAGCGCGCGAGGTCGACGTTCCGTTCCCGGCCGAGTGGCGGGTTGCGGAACTGGCTGGCAAGACCGCCAAGGTCGAAGTCAAAATGGTGAAGGTTTCCGAAGCCAAGCTGCCGGAAGTCGATGCTGACTTCGTTAAGAGCTTCGGCGTCAAGAACGGCAAGATCGAGCAGTTCCGCAAGGAAGTCCGCGCCAACCTCGAGCGCGAGCTCAAGGGGACGCTGATGGCACGCCTGCGTTCGGAAGTGGCGCAGAAGCTGGTCAGCGCCTACGCGCATGTCGAGTTGCCGGCGCGCCTGATCGATGCCGAGGCGCGCTCGCTGGCCAATGCTGCTGCCGAACAGGCCCGCCAGCAGGGCCAGAACGTCAAGATGCTGCCGGAAAACTTCATGGTGCCGGCGCGCAACCGCGTGGCGGCTGGCCTGCTGGTGGGCGAGATCGCCCGCCGCAATGGCATCAAGCTCGACCCCAAGCGCGTCACCGAGACCATGCAGCTGATCGCCTCGACCTACGAGGAGCCGCAGCAGGTTGTCGAGCTCTATCGCAACGACGCTAACCTGATGGCCAACCTGCAGAACCGCGTCATGGAAGAGCAGGTGATCGACTGGATCGCCGAGCGCGCCAACGCCACCGAACAGGCGCTGAGCTTTGCCGAAGTGATGCGTCCGGCCTGAGGCATACTAGTGGGCAACGGGGCCCGGCCGGATCCGGCCGGGCCCTTCTCATTTCAGCGGCAGCGAAACACGCACAGGAGACGATATGAGCGCGATCAAGGGACTGAACCTGGTGCCGATGGTGGTCGAGCAGAC
>DASUOA010000097.1:0-3456 GCA_036276895.1 Arenimonas sp.
TCGGCGATGCCGGCAGCATGTTGATCGGTTTCGCCATTGCCTGGTATGCGGTGCGCCTGAGCCAAAATCCCTCGCACCCGGTCAGTCCGGTGCTGGGGCCGTGGACCCTGGCCATTCCGCTGATCGATTGCACCGTGCTGATGGTGCGGCGCTGGCGCCAGGGTCGCTCGCCCTTCTCGGCCGACCGCAACCACCTGCATCACATGCTGCTCGACGCCGGCTACAGCGCCGCGGCGATCGCCTTCGGCCTGGCGGTGCTGTCGCTGCTGCTGGGTCTGGGCGCCGCGGTTGCGATCAAGCTTGGTATCTACCGGCCGCTGCTGGTGCTCCTGTTCATCGCCTTGTGGTTCGCCTACTACGCGCTGACGGTTGATCGTGACCGCGCGGTGCGCGTGTTCCGCGCGATTCATCCGGGTCGACGTCGCCTGTCGCAGCCGCTGCCCGCGCCGTATCCATGATCGACCTGCACTGCCACATGCTGCCGGGCATCGATGACGGTGCGCCGGACCTGGAGGTCTCGCTGGCGATGGCGCGCTGCGCCGTGGAAGACGGCATCACCTTGACTGCCTGCACGCCACACATCTATCCGGGCCTGTACGAGAACGACAAGCCCGGCATCGAAGCGGCGATCACAGCTTTGCGGCGGGCATTGGCGGAAGCGGGAATCCCGCTGCAATTGACCATCGGCGCCGATACGCACCTGGCGCCGGATCTGGTCGCCAGCATCCGCGGCGGCCGCGTGCCGACCCTGGCCGGCAGCCGCTACCTGCTGTTCGAGCCGCCGCATCACGTGGCGCCGCCGCGGTTCGAAGAGTCGGTCTTCAACCTGATGGCGGCCGGCTACGTGCCGGTAATCACCCATCCCGAGCGACTGAGCTGGATCGAAACCCACTACGCGGTGTTCGGTCGGCTGGTGCACGCCGGCGCCTGGATCCAGGTCACTGCCGGCGCCGTCACCGGCCGCTTCGGTCGCCGCCCGAAGTACTGGGCCGAGCGCCTGCTCGACGAAGGCCTGGTGCACATCCTCGCCACCGACTCGCACCACATCGACAAGCGGCCGCCCTTGTTGGCCGAAGGTCGCGACGCCGCAGCATCGCGCCTGGGCGCTTTCGAGGCCGAACATCTGGTGCTGACACGCCCGCGCGGCATTGTCGACGATGTCGCGCCGGGCTTGCTGCCAGCTTTGCCGGCCGTCGCTGTTGAGCCTGAAAAGCGCCCGGGCTTGTGGCAGCGCCTGTTCGGTGGACCATAATGACCCTCCCTTTCCGCGTGGACCGCACATGCCCCAAGTCTGGTTGAGATCGCTGATTGCCTCCTTGATGCTCCTGCTGGTTGCTTGTGGATCGGTATCCAGTACCCAGTCGATCCGGGCCGGCACGTCGCGTGCCGTGACCACCACCAGCGAGTTGCCACCACCGGACACCACCTCGACGTCCGGCGCCTATACCGGTGTCTCCGAGTACCGCGTCGGCCCGCAGGATCTGCTCGAAATCAGCGTGTTCCAGATCGGTGACCTGACACGCACCGTGCGCGTCAATTCCAACGGCCAGATCTCGATGCCGTTGATCGGCGTGCTGATGGCCGGTGGCAAGACCGTACAGGAGCTGGAGCAGGAGATCGCCGCGCGACTGTCGCAGCAATACCTGCAGAACCCCCAGGTCAGCGTCTTCGTCAAGGAGTTCACCAGCCAGCGGGTCACGCTCGAAGGCATGGTGCGCAAGCCGGGCATCTATCCGCTGTCGGGCAAGACCACACTGCTACAGGCGATCGCCATGGCTGAGGGGCTTGATCCACTGGCCGACCTGCAGGGCGTGGTGGTATTCCGCATGGTGCAGGGACAGAAGATGGCCGCGGTGTTCGACATGCAGCAGATCCGGGGCGGCAACATGAACGACCCTCAGATATACGGCGACGACGTGATCGTGGTCGACCAGTCCGGCTCGAAGACGGCGCTGCGCCGCTTCATCGAGTCGGTGCCGATCTTCAACGCCTTCCGGCCGTACTGACGGAATCACGCAGGACATTCCATGCAAGACAATTCCAACCTGCCCGAGCCGGCCGACGACGCCGGCAAGCTTCCCGTCCACCAGGACGCGCCCCGCGGCCAGGTCGTCGCCCTCGCGCGCGACCGCCTGCCCAGCCTCGACCTGCGTGGCGGCGAGCCCGAGCGCGACGAGGACGAGATCAACCTGCTCGACTACTGGCGAATCATCGTCAAGCGGCGCTGGACGGTGCTGGCCACGCTCGGCATCGTCTTCGTCACCGCCCTGGTCGGCACCTTGCTGATGACGCCGATCTACCGTGCCACCACCACGGTGCAGATCGAGCGTGACACCATCAAGGTGGTCGAAGTCGAGGGATTCACCCAGACCGAATCGCCGGCCGATCGCGACTTCTACCAGACCCAGTACGAGCTGATCCGCAGCCGCTCGTTGGCGCAACGGGTGATCACCGATCTGAATCTGGGCGAGAACGCGGTGTTCCAACGCATGACTGCGCCTTCGCCGTGGCGGCAGTTGCTGGGCGGCAGCGAGCCGGATCTCGAGTCGATGACCGAGCGCGAAGCGCAGATGCGCGAGACCGCCGTGCAAGCCAAGCTGGTCAACGCCTTCCTCGACCGGCTCAGCATCGAGCCGGTGCGCAACTCGCGGCTGGTGCGGGTGCACTTCGACAGCATCGATCCGGGCTTTTCGGCCCAGGTGGTCAATGCCGTGGCTGCGGCGTACATCGCCGCCAACCTGGAGCGTCGTTTCGACGCATCGGCCTATGCCAAGGAATACCTCGAAGACCGCCTGCAACAGCTCAAGTTGAAACTCGAAGACTCCGAGAAAGAGCTGGTCGCATTCGCGCAGAAAGAGCGCATCGTCGATACCGAGCAGGGCAACTCGCTGGCCGCGCAGAACGTCGGGCAGTTGAACACGGCGCTGGCCAGTGCACAGGAGCAGCGCGCCATCACCGAGGCCAAGTGGCGTCAGACCCAAGCCACCGGCGGCATGGGCCTGCCCGAGGTGTTGGCCAGCCCGCTGATCCAGAAGCTGCAGGAAAACCGCGCCACCCAGCTCGCCTCGTACCAGGACCAATTGCGCATCTACAAGCCCGACTACCCGTTGATGCTGCAGCTCAAGGCGCAGATCGACGAGACCGACAAGCAGATCGCCTCCGAGGTCGCCAACATCAAGGCCTCGATCCAGTCGCAGTACCTCGCCGCGCAGTCGCAGGAAAACCTGCTGCGCGAGCAGATCGACGGGCTCAAGACCGAAGCATTGGACCTGCAGAGCCGCTCGATCCAGTACAACATCCTGCGCCGCGAGGTCGACACCAACCGCCAGCAGTACGAAGCGCTGCTGCAGCGCTACAAGGACATCGGCATCGCCGGTGGCGTCGGCACCAACAACATCTCGGTGGTCGACCGCGCCGAGATCCCGAGTGGCAAGCACAGCCCGCGGCTGTCGCTGA
>DASUOA010000098.1:0-9294 GCA_036276895.1 Arenimonas sp.
GGGTGGCGCGACCAGGCCCAAAGCCCACGGCGACAGGTCAGGCCCGTATTGCCGCCATCTTCGCGGAAGCGTGCAAGCTGCGCGTCGGCCAGCGACTCGCCAGCCAGCGACACAATCCAGACCACGATTGCCGCAATCATCCAGCCATCGAGTTCGCTGCCAGGGCTCGCGGCCGCGGCGACGAACGGAATCGAGAACACGGCGACCACCAGTGCCTGCATCTGGAAGAACACGAACAGCTTGCGTGGATCGCCTTGCCAGGCGGCGCGCAAGGCCTGGTAGCGGCCGTCCTCTTCCTCGCGCAGCACGCGGCGCAACAAGTGCAGGCAAAGCCGGGCACCCCAGACGCCACCGAACATCGCCACCAGCATCCGCGGCAATTCGCCGCCGCTTCCCAGGCTCCCGGCGAGCAGTGCCGACACCGCCATCGCGCCGGCCCACACCACATCGACGTAGCCGATGTTGCGCGTCCGCAGCGCCAGCAGCCAGGTTGCGAGCATGGCCACCGCGGCCAGCAGCCAGATCAACAGCACCAGCGTGATGGCGCTCATGTCGTTGCCACCCTAGGGTTGGGCACACGCCGATCGATGCGGTACAACGCCGGCAGCAGCAGGGCCCAGGCCATGCCCACTGCCGACAACACCAGCAGGTCCGGTGCACCGAACGACACGGCAGCAAACGCCGCGGCCGCCGCCCAGTACGCCACCGGCGCGCCGATCAGGCCGAACAGCGCCGCCAGCCACGCATGCTGGCGCAGCATCGCCAGCGAGTGGTTGAGCGTCAGCGTGAAGCCCAGCCACAGCGCCGCGATCCACGCTGGCGCCAGCCACGGCAGCGGCCCGGGCTCGACATAGCGCAGCCAACCGGACGCGGCGAAGGCGCTGTCGATGGCAATGCCCAGCGGCAGTGCCACCGCCAGCAGGCGCAGGTCACGTGTGCGTTGCCCGCCCCAGGCCAATACCGCGGCCGCGAACAGCAGCGCCGCCAGCGGCCCGGCCCAGGGAAGCCCGTTTGCGGCGCCAGCCACCGCTGCCAGCCAGACGATCTGGAATCCGGCCGCATTGGCAAGGTTGCGCAATCCTGCGCGCATTCAGACGTACTCCGGTGCCGGGAGGAATTGCGGACGGCGGTTGCCGGGCTTGGCCAGCAGCAACTGCGCATTGCCGATCGAGCGTTCCAGGAAGCCGCCCTCGCAGTAGCAGAGATAGAACTCCCACATCCGCACGAAGCGTTCGTCGTAGCCCAGCGCACGCACCTGGTCGATGCGTGCGAAGAAGCGTCGGCGCCACTCGCGCAGGGTCAGCGCATAGCTCTCGCCGATGTCTTCGAGGTTGACGAGGCGCAGGTCGCTGGCCTTGGCGGCCTCGCCGAGAATGGCGCTGACGCAGGGAATGAAGCTGCCGGGAAAGACATGCCGCTTGATGAAGTCGACCGCGTGCAGCGCCTGCTGGTAGCGATGATCCTCGATGGTGATCGCCTGGATCAGGGCCAGGCCATCGTCGCTGAGCAGGCTGGCGCATTTGCCGAGATAGGTCGGCAGGTAGTGGTGCCCGACGGCCTCTATCATCTCGATCGACACCAGTTTGTCGTAGCGGCCGTCGAGGTCGCGGTAATCCTGCAGCAGCAGGGTCACGCGATCCTCCAGCCCGGCGGCACGGATCCGCTCGCGGGCCACGGCATGTTGCTCGCGCGAGATGGTGGTAGTGGTGACGCGGCAGCCGTAGTGCTGTGCCGCGTACAGCGCCATGCCACCCCAGCCGGTGCCGATCTCCAGCAGGTGGTCGCTAGCTTGCAGATCGAGCTTGCGGCAGATGCGTTCGAGCTTGCGTTGTTGCGCCTGCTCCAGCGATTCGTCGGCATCGGCGTAGATCGCCGAGGAGTACATCAGGCCGTCATCGAGGAACAGCGCGAACAGTTCGTTGCCGAGGTCGTAGTGCGCGGCGATGTTGCGCCGGCTGCCGCTGCGGTTGTTGCGCTGCAGCGCGTGCCAGGCGCGCATCAGCCAACCGCCGAAACGCGCACTGCCGCCCTCCATGCCATCGAGCAAGTCGCGGTTACGCACCAGCAAGCGCACCAGCGCGACCAGGTCGCTGCACTGCCACAGTCCGTCCATCCACGCCTCGCCGGCGCCGACCGAGCCATTGCCGGCGAGCGCACGATAGAAGCGGGGGTCGTTGACGATGATTTCGACCTGGAGGTCGCCGTCACCACCCAGCCGCGTTTCGCCCAGCGCATCGCGCACGACCAGTCGCCCGTGGCGCAGTGCTTCCAGTCGTGCCAATAGTCGCTGGCGCAGGAAGCGATCGAGACCGCTCCACTCGGTGTCGAGAACTTCGCCGATGCTGTCGACGGGAATGCTCATTCAGGAACTCCGCAGGGCATGGTTCGGATGGGGATGGAAGGGCGTGCGTTTGAGCCAAAGGCGCGCCGCTTGCCAGTAGATGCCGCCGGCGACCGTCGCCGTCATCCAAGGAAACCGCATCAGGCATGAAGCCAGCGTGGAGGCGTCGAGCGGTCGCCGTTGCAGCGACAGCGTGGCGTCGAACTCGCGCTGCTCGCCGTCGTGCGCCGCCATGTGCACGCGCAGGCGATCACCGGGCGCGTCGAAGCGCCAGTCGTAGCGACGCTGCATCGCCATGAACGGCGAGACATGGAAGGCCTTGTCGAACTGCCAGCGCGCGAAGCGGCCGCGCGACTCGGCATTCGACAGGGGAAGCAGGTAGCTGTGTCGCTCGCCCCAGGGCGTGTTGGTGATCTCGGCGAGGATCCAGTCCAGCGTTTCGCCGTCCTCCATGAAGCCGTAGTAGAAGCTGACCGGGTTCATGGTCAGACCGAAGTAGCGCGGATGGGTGAGCAGGCGAATCGGGCCGTTGACCGAGCGATCCAGCTCGCGCTGCACATGGCCACGCACGGCGGCATCGATCGACAGCGCCGGATCGCCGAAGCAGTCGCGACGGCGAAGCTGAGCGAGGTTGGGGCGATCGATCGACCACAGCCAGCGCTTGGCGAATACCTGGTCGAGTTCGCCGAGATCGAGATAGAGCTGGAACAACCGGTAGCGGAAGGCGTGCGCACGCGGCGTGTGCCGGCGATGACGTATCCAGCCTTCGTAGACGGCGCTGTGCAGCGCGCTCACCAGCGGTCTCCGAGCGCATGCGCCACTTCGATGCCGCTGCGCAGGCCGTCCTCGTGGAAGCCGAAACCCCAGTAGGCGCCGGCATACCAGGTGCGACGCTGGCCGTTGATGCGGCCCCGCTGTGCCTGCGCGGCGACACTGGCATGGCTGTACACCGGATGGCGGTAGCGCATGCGTGCCAGCACCTTGGCCGGGTCGACCGCATCACTGCGGCCAAGCGTCACCACGAAGGGTTCCCTGGATTCGATCGACTGCAGCAGGTTCATGCAATAGCTCACGGTGCAGGCCTGCGTGGCGTCCGCCGGCACGTAGGCATTCCAGGCCGCCCAGGCCTTGCGCCGACGCGGCAGCAGTCGGGCATCGGTGTGCAGCACGGTGTCGTTGTTCTGGTAGGCGATGCTACCGAGGATCTCGCGCTCGGCCGCATCCGGATCGTCGAGCAGGCGCAGCGCGTCGTCGCTGTGGCAGGCCAGCACCACCTGGTCGAAGCGCTCTTCGCCGGCGGCACTGCGCACCACGGCGGCTTCGTCATCGCGGCGTATGCCCAGTACTGGCGAAGACAGGCGCACCTGCACCGTCCAGTGGCGCTGCAGCGCGTCGATGTAGCTCGATGAGCCGCCGCGCACCACCCGCCACGGCGGTCGTCCGTCCACCTGCAGCATGTGGTGGTTGTCCATGAAGCGCACCAGATACTTGGCGGGAAACGCCCGGATCTGCTGCGCCGGCGACGACCACAGTGCCGACGCCATCGGAACCAGGTGCGCGTCGGCAAACAACGGGGAATAGCCGTTGTCGTCGAGGTAGTCGCCCAGAGTCGGGCCATCGCCGGCCGCATCGAGCAGCGCCGGCGCTTCGCGGTAGAAGCGGCCGATGTCGCGCAGCATCCGCCAGAAGCGCGGCGACAGCAGGTTGCGGCGCTGGCAGAACAGCGCATCGAGATCGCTGGCGTTGTACTCGAGGCCGCTGCGTGCGTCCTGCACCGAAAAGCTCATCGTGGTCGCCTGCGAGGCCACGCCAAGCTCGGTGAACAGACGCGTCAGCAGTGGATAGTTGCGCTCGTTGAAGACGATGAAGCCGGAATCGATGGCGTACTTGTGGCCGCCTTGCTGAACCCGATGGGTGTGGGTGTGGCCGCCGAGTCGCGCTTCGCGCTCGAACAGCACCACCTCATGGGTGCGTGACAGCCGCCAGGCGGCGCCCAGCCCGGCGATGCCGCTGCCGATCACCGCGATCCTCATGCCGTGTCTCCTTCGGCCGCGCGTGCATGACGCAGTGGCTGCGGTACCGGCTTGAGGTCCCACACCAACCCGAGCAGCGCCATGGCGCGCAGGCCGAGATAGGTGAGGTCGAGCTCCCACCAGGCAAAGCCCTGCCGTGCCGAGCCCGGGTAGCGATGGTGGTTGTTGTGCCAGCCCTCGCCGAAGGTCAGCAGCGCCAGCAACGCGTTGTTGCGGCTGTCGTCGCGGGTGTCGAAGCGCCGCGTGCCCCAGCGGTGCGCCAGCGAATTGATGCTGACGGTAACGTGGAACTGCGCCACGGTGGAGATGAAGAAGCCCCAGACCAGCAGCTGCGGGCCGCTGGTGCCCAGGTGCGGCATCTTGGCTTCGAGCAGCGCGCCGATGCCGTACAGCGCGGCGGCGAGCGCGACCGGCACGGCGATGTCGTAGCGGTCCAGCCAGCGCAGTTCGGGGAAGCGCCAGAAATCCTTGATGGCCTCGGCGTCGGTGGCGAAAGCGCGGCGGGTCAGGAACCAGCCGGCATGGCTGCGCCAGAAGCCGTGGCGCGGCGAATGCAGGTCGGCCTCGGCATCGGCGTGCCGGTGATGGTGGCGATGATGCGCCGCCCACCACAGCGGACCGCGCTGCACCGAAGCGGCACCCAGCAGCGCGAACAGGAACTGCAGGCCGCGCGAGGTGCGAAAGGCACGGTGCGAGAAATAGCGATGGTAGAAACCGGTGATGGCGAACATGTGCGCCGCGTACAGCGCCACCGCCACGGCGACCGCGATCGGCGAGACGCCCACCCAGAGCACGCCGAGGCAGGCCAGGTGCAGGCCGACGAAGGGCAGGGCACGCAGCCAGTCGACGCGGTCGGGGTCGCCACCGGCATCGTCGTCGACGGCGCTGTCGAACCAGCGGCGCAGGGCGGAAGGCAGCCGCCGCGGTGCGGCGATGGAGACGGAGGCGTGGGTCGATTCAGGCATGTGAAAAGCATCGGCCGTGGCCGGTGATGGGGGAGTGAACCCCGCCCGGCATCGCCAGATCGCGCGACAGCCGTCATGCTTTGCCGATGCGCCGCCGATCTCCCGCCGATACTGCCGCCCCCCGTCATGGCCTGGCCCGCGTGCTGTCCAAGCTCGGGCTGGCTTCGCGCACGCAAGGCGCGGCCTGGGTTCGCGAAGGGCGGGTGCGCGTCAATGATCGTGTCGTGCGAGACCCCGAGCATCCCGTGCGCATGCATGTCGACCGCGTCGAGGTCGACACGCAGCACGCTGCCGCAGCCGAGCGCGTCTACCTGATGCTCAACAAGCCGCGCGGCCTAGTGACGACGGTGCGCGACGAAAAAGGGCGTGACACCGTCTACCGCTGCTTTGATGGCGCCGGACTGCCGTGGATCGCTCCGGTCGGTCGTCTCGACAAGGCCAGCGAGGGCCTGCTGCTGTTCTGCAACGACCCGGCATGGGCCGCGGCCATCACCGATCCCGATACCGGCCCAAGCAAGACCTACCACGTACAGGTCGACCGCCTGCCGGATGCCGCGTTGCTGGCCCGCATCGCCGCAGGCATCGACGATGACGGCGAGTACCTCAGTGCACAGCGGGTGACGCTGCTACGCCACGGCCAGCGCAATGCCTGGCTGGAGATCGTCCTCGACGAGGGCCGCAACCGGCAGATCCGCCGCCTGCTGGCAGCGTTCGACATCGGCGTAATACGCCTGTTGCGCGTGGCCATCGGGCCGCTGGCGTTGGGCGAATTGGCCAAGGGCAGCTGGCGGCGGCTGACGCTTGACGAGGTCGCAGCGCTGGCACCGCCCGCGCCCTGAAGGAAGGCCTGTGGCTTACGCGTGCTGGCGAACAGACCGCGCCGTGGCGCCCCGATAGCGTGCGGTAGCGGCGGCAGGTCCGGCGTGTTGTCGGCTCCGCCGCGATATCGCGGCAATTCCCGATGGAGACAAACATGAGCCATGAATCTCGTGCCGCCGAGGCCGACAGCTGTCGCAAGACCCTGATCATGCCGGTTTCCCACCATAGCCACGGCACGCGCTTCCGCTGCGCTTCATCGTTGACTGGCAAGGAGGTGTTCAACCGGGCCGACGTGCACCTGTGTGACATCAAGGACCTGGTGCTCGATTCCGTGACCGGCCGAATCGGCTACGCCGTGGTGTCGCTCGGTGGATTTCTCGGACTGGGCGGCAAGCTGCTCGCGGTGCCGTGGAATGCCTTGATCCTGGATCCGGTCAGGCGTCGCTTCGTTCTCAATATCGAGAGGACACGCCTCGAGGGCGCGCCGGGCTTCGACATCAACCATTGGCCGGACATGGACGATCCGAGCTGGGTCGAGGGCATCCACGCCTACTACGGCACCCGTCCGTACCGCTTCGTGGCGCAATCGGTCTGAGCCGGCTGCAGCGTCCCCGCGGTCACGCCTGGCGTGACCGCGGGGAGAGCAGAACTTCAGTTCTCGACGTTCAGTTCGGTGCGGCGATTGCGGGCACGGCCATCGGGATCGTCGCTGCCGTCGCTATGCTGGTTGGGCGCGATCGGCCGGGCTTCGCCGTATCCGGTCGGGCCGACCATGCGGCTGCGGTCGATGCCACGATCGCTCAGGTAGTCGTAGACCACTTGGGCGCGCCGTTGCGACAGCTGCATGTTGTAGCCGTCCGACCCGATCGCATCGGTGTGGCCGGCGACTTCGAAGCGCAGCTGCGGATACTGCTTGAGGATGCCGATCGCCTCGTCGAGGATGACCACGGCATCAGGCCGTAGCGTGTCGCGATCGAAATCGAAGTTGACGCCGCGCAGGTCGATGGTCAACGGCACCGGGCAACCATCCGGACCGATGGTCTGGCCGGCGGCGGAGTCCGGGCAGCGATCGTCGCAGTTGTTCACGCCGTCGCGGTCGTCGTCCAGGGTCGAGCAATCCGGCGAAGCCGGTGCCGGGCTCGGCGCAGCTTCCCGCAGTGGGGCGACATAGGGAGCGCTGGCGCGAGCGAAGCGGTAGACCAGTCCGAGCGACAGCAGGTCGACATCCTCGATGACGCCGACGGCATCGTCGATGCGATAACGCTCGGCTTCGCCGCGCACGCTCCAGTTCGGGCCGAAGTCGTAATCAAGCCCGACGCCGAACTTGAAGCTGGTATCGGTTTCGCTGCGCCTGGGGTCGAACACGGCGACCGAGCCGGTGCCGAAGAAGGAGTTCCTGGCGCGGGCATAGATCACGCCGGCGCGCACGAAGGCGGACAGCCTGTCGCCCAGCGGCATGATGCCGAGCGCGTCGAGATGCACACCGCGCACCTTGACCACACCGGTCAAGGTGCCCGGAGGCTGCACGCTGGCGAAGTAGCCGAACTGCCCAAAGTCGACATAGCCGGTTTCCAGCGCGAAGTTCGGGCCCATGCGATAACCGAGAAAGCCTTTGTAGGCGGCATCGAGATCGTCATCGGTGGTGTAGACGGTGCTGAAGCCCGGAGTCAGCAGACTGCCGACGATGCGTGGCTCGTCGATTTTTGCTCGCGACTGGCCGACGCTGGCGCCGAGATACCAGCCGCGGTCGTCGGCGCGGTCGTCGGCGCGGGCGTCGGGGCTGGCGAGTGCGGCGAGGATCGCAAGACTCAGGATCGGTAGTGCGTGTACAGCCTTCATGTGGGTCTCCATGGTTTCGAGGTGCAAGTCGGGTTGCCGAGATCATCGGCACCGCCCGGTCGGCACTTGCCGCCGTTCGCGGCAACGTGACCCGTGCCTCGTGCTTCTACGCTGGCTGCGGCTGGCGTTTCTGTGCGGTATCCAACATAGGCTGGCAGTCAGCGGCATCGTCGCCATCAGTGTGTTGCCGCACCGACGCGTTCCTGCCGGCATCGCAAGCTGCCGATGCGTTCCAGTCCAGCCGCGTGGATCGCATGCCGGGTGCTTCTACTGCGGTGATGTGGGTTGGTGCCAAGGAGACACAGACATGTCCAATCGATTGATGCGTGCACTGCCGCTGGCAATGCTGCTGGCTCTGTCGGCCGGCTGCCAGAACACCGCCAGCGAGACCGCGGATGACGTAGCCGATGCCCGGCAAAGCGCCCGCGAGAATGTCGACGAAGCCAAGCAGGAAGCCAACCAGTCCAGCACCCAGCAGGACGGAAACCTGACGGATGCGCGGCAGGATTACGCCGATGCCAGCCGCGAAGCTCGCAGCGACATGGCAGTAGCCGAAGCCAAGGTCATGGAGGTGACGGCGGACGAGGATTACAAGGTCGCGAATGCCGAAGCGGAAGGCCGCCACGATGTGGAGGCCGCCAAGTGCGGCGTCCTGCGTGGCGCCGAGCAGGACGCCTGCATCAGCACGGCGGACGCGCAACTGGCCGCGGATCTGGCGCAGGCACAGGCCGATCGCGACCACGCCGTGGTCGTGGCGGAGAACCATCGCTGATGCGGGTGGCGACCACCCGCGGCCGCTCAGCCCTTGATCACGCCCAGTTCGCGGCCGACCTTGGTGAAGGCGGCGATGGCGCGGTCGAGGTGCTCGCGGGTATGCGCGGCGCTCATCTGTGTGCGGATGCGCGCCTGACCCTGCGGTACCACCGGAAAAAAGAAGCCGATGGCGTAGATGCCTTCTTCGAGCAGGCGCTCGGCGAAGCGCTGCGCCAACGGCGCGTCGTACAGCATCACCGGGCAGATCGGGTGGTTGCCGGGCTTGATGTCGAATCCGGCGCTGGTCATCTGCTCACGGAAGTAACGGGTGTTCTCGACCAGCCGCTCGCGCAGGTCGCCGGCGGCGGCGAGCATGTCGAACACCTTGCTGCCAGCCGCGACCACGTGCGGCGGCAGTGAGTTCGAGAACAGATACGGACGCGAGCGCTGGCGCAGCAGCTCGATCACTTCGCGCCGTCCAGTGGTGAATCCGCCGAGCGCGCCGCCGAGCGCCTTGCCCAGGGTGCCGGTGATGATGTCGATC
>DASUOA010000099.1:0-3185 GCA_036276895.1 Arenimonas sp.
TGCTGCGCACGGCGCCGCTCAGTTCCTCATTGACGCTGGAAGGCGGGGCGGGAGATCACTCAAGACAGTCGGTCCGTTGAGGCGGCCGATCACGCGAAAGGGTCTCTCCACCCCAGCGCCTTCAAACATACAAGCCCTCGCAGAGGGCGAGTTCGGCCGCGCCGGGGCCGGCCCAGCGGATGCCCGCACCGTGGCTCACGCCGCCAGTTGCTGTCTGGTCCAGCGCACGATGTCCTGCATGGAAAGTGCGCCCGAGTGACGCGCGAGTTCGCGACCATTTTTCAGCAGCACCAATGTCGGGATGCTGCGGATGCCGAACGGTGCCGCAAGTTGTGGATTGGCTTCGGTGTCGACCTTCGCCAGACGCACCCAGGGCTCGAGTTCACCGGCGGCGCGCTCGAAATGCGGCGCCATCATCTGGCAGGGGCCGCACCAGGCGGCCCAGAAGTCGACCAGCAGCGGCAGCTGGCTGTGCTGCGCGTGCGCGGCGAACGCCGCATCGTCGAGCGCCAGCGGATGCCCGGTGAACAGCGGCTGCTTGCAGCGGCCGCAGTTGGGGTTCTCGCGCAGGCGCAGCACCGGCAGGCGATTCTGCGCGTGGCAATGCGGGCAGGCGATCTGCAGCTGGTCGCTCATGGCGTAGCGGCTCCGCGATGGTGGATCAGGGTGCCATGCGCATCGCGCACTTCGACTTCGACCTCGATGCCGTCGCGCACGCTCTGCGTCACCACGCAGAACTCCTCGAACTGCGCCAGCACGCGCTCGATCTGCGGATGTGCCTCGCTGCCTTCGGCCAGCTGCAACTCGACCTTGGCACGCGGGATTCGCCAGCGCCCTTCGCTGTTGCGCTCAAGCTTCGAGGTGACGGTGGCCTGCAGCGGGCCCGGTTCGTTCTTGAACTTGCGCAGCGCGAAAATCAGGCTGGCCGACAGGCAATTGGCCACTGCCGCCAGCAGCAGGCGCGAGGGGTTGGGGCCGCGGTCGTTGCCCAGCGGCGAAGGTTCGTCGCTCAGCAGTTCCGGCAACGCGTCACCGAAATCGATGCGGAAGGCATAGCCGTCGAGCTGGCTCAGGGTGAGGCGGATTTCCTTGTCGGCACTCATGCGGTCGTCTCCGTGTGCGCCGCGCGCCAGCGCAGCAGGGTGTAGTAGAGCAGGGGGATCACCACCAGCATCAGTACGGTGGAGACCAGGATGCCGAAGATCAAGGCGATGGCCAGGCCGTTGAAGATCGGGTCGTCGAGGATGAAAAAGGCGCCGGCCATCGCCGCGGCACCGGTCAGCACGATCGGCTGCGCGCGCACGGCGCAGGCTTCGATCACCGCGTCGGCGAGGGCGCGGCCTTCTTTCAGCGACTGGTTGATGAAGTCGACCAGCAGGATCGAATTGCGCACGATGATGCCGGCCAGCGCGATCATGCCGATCATCGAGGTCGCGGTGAATTGCGCGCCGAGCAGGGCATGGCCGGGCATCACGCCGATCACGGTCAGCGGGATTGGCGCCATGATCACTAGCGGAACGAGATAATCGCGGAACTGCGCCACCACCAGCAGGTAGATCAGCAGCAGGCCGACCGAGTAGGCCAGGCCCATGTCGCGGAAGGTTTCAAAAGTGATCTGCCATTCGCCGTCCCACTTGATGGCGAAGCCCGACAGCGACTCCGGCGCCGACAGGAAGCGCTGCTCGATGCGGCTGCCGGCGAGGCCTTCGTCGCCAAGTTGGCCGACCACGTCGAACATTCCGTAAAGCGGGCTGTCGATGTCGCTGGCTTCGTCGGCAGTGACATAGACCACCGGCAGCAGGTCCTTGTGGTAGAGCGCCGCCTCCCAGGGGCGACGCTCGACGCGCACCACTTCCGAGATCGGCACCAGCCAGCCATCGGCGGCGCGGACACGCAGCGTGAGCAATTGGTCAAGGTTGGCCTGGTCGCCGGCCGGCAGGCGCAGGCGCACCGGCACCGGGTACTTGGAGGCGCCATCGCGCAGGTAGGTGGCATCGTTGCCGGATACGCCCAGCGCCAGCGTCTGCGCGATCGCCGCCTGGCTGACGCCGAGGCGCGCGGCGCGGTCGCGGTCGACCAGCACCAGTTCGCGCTCGGCTTCGGCTTCTACGGTGCTGTCGATATCGACGATGCCCTCGGTGCCTTCGAAGCGCGCCTGCAGTTCGCGGGCGATCGCGCGCGCGCGGTCGGCGTCGGGGCCGTAGATCTCCGCCACCAATGGCGCCAGCACTGGCGGGCCGGGTGGCACTTCCACCACTTTCACCGAGGCGCCATAACGACGGCCGATCTCGGCGAGCTGCGGCCGCACCGCGCGGGCGATGTCGTGGCTCTTGCGCGAGCGTTCGGACTTGTCGACCAGGTTGACCTGCAGGTCGCCGAGGTTGCTGCCGCGGCGCAGGTAGTACTGGCGCACCAGGCCGTTGAAGTTCACCGGCGCCGAGGTGCCGGCATAGCCTTGCAGGTCGCGCACTTCGGGCACTTCGCGTAGCACCGCAGCTAGCTCGAGCAGCAAGGCGTTGCTGCGCTCCAGCGGCGCGCCCTCGGGCAGGTCGACCACCACTTGGAACTCCGACTTGTTGTCGAAGGGCAGCATCTTCAGCACCACCAGCTGCACCACCGCGAGGCCCGCGGAGAGCAGCACGGCGCCGACGATGCCGGTGAACAGCCACGTGCGGCGGCGAGCGCCGAGGTCTTCGTGGAGGAAGGGGCGCAGCACGCGTTCGAACACGCCGTGCAGGCGCGCGGCGATGCCGCCACCGTGCGCGTCGCCATTGTCATGGCCGTGCGCGACGTGCCGCGACAGCAGCCTGTACGACAGCCACGGTGTCACCGTCAGCGCCACGGCGAGTGACAGCAGCATACCGACCGAGGCGTTGATCGGGATCGGCCGCATGTATGGGCCCATCAGTCCAGACACGAAGGCCATCGGCAGCAGCGCCGCGATCACCGTGAAGGTGGCGAGGATGGTCGGGCTGCCGACTTCGTCCACCGCCGGCGGGATCGCTTCGAGCAGGGATTTGCCGCCACGGCTCATGTGCCGGTGGATGTTCTCCACCACCACGATGGCATCGTCGACCAGGATGCCGATCGAGAAGATCAGCGCAAACAGGCTGACGCGATTGATCGTGTAGCCCATCAGGTTGGAGGCGAAGAGCGTGAGCAGGATCGTGGTGGGGATGACAATC
>DASUOA010000100.1:0-2031 GCA_036276895.1 Arenimonas sp.
CGACACGCAATGGAAGAAGGCGACGTTCGGCGACATCTGGCATCCGGGCGAAACGCTGGTCGCCGGCATCGGGCAGGGCTTCATCACCACGACGCCGCTGCAGCTCTGCGTGATGACCGCGCGCATCGCCAACGGCGGCTATGCGGTCAAGCCGCGCCTGGTGCGGCGCATCAGCGATGAGTCGCAGAACGACGAAGGCAACCCGGTGTTCCCGAGTCTCGAGCTGTCGCCGGATCACTTGAAGCTCCTGCGCACCGGCATGGACATGGTGAGCAACACCGAGCGCGGCACCGCCTACCGCTCGCGCATCGACATTCCCGGCATGGAGTTGGCCGGCAAGACCGGCACCAGCCAGGTGCGGCGCATCACCATGGCGGAACGCGCACGCGGCGTGCTCAAGAACGAACAGCTGCCCTGGAACCGGCGCGACCATGCCCTGTTCGTCGCCTTCGCCCCGGTCCATGCGCCGCGCTATGCGTGCAGCGTGGTGGTGGAGCATGGTGGCGGCGGTTCCGCGGTCGCCGCGCCGATCGCGCGCGACATCCTGCTCGAATGCCAGCGGCGCGATCCGTCCCGGCGGAATCCGAACGCCGAAGGCGGCCGGCGCGAGATGCCTTGAGGACCGGACGGAATGGGCATCGAGCTCCATAGCGTAGGATCGGCGCCGGGCCTCCGGCTGACGCAGCGCATCCGGCAGATCCCCTGGAGCCTGGTGATCCTCATCACCATGGTCGCGTCCATCGGCTTCGTGATGCTGTATTCCGCGGCAGGCGGCAGCCCGGATCCGTGGATGGATCGGCAGATGGTACGCTATGCGGTCGGTGTCGGCATCATGCTGGCGATCGGCATGGTCGACCTGCCGCGCCTGGCGAAGATCGCCTATCCGCTCTACGCCGTCGCCTTCGTCCTGCTGGTCTATGTCGAGTTCGCCGGCGAGATCGGCATGGGCGCGCAGCGCTGGATCGATCTCAAGTTCTTCCAGCTGCAGCCGTCCGAGCTGATGAAGATCTCGCTGTGCCTGGTGCTCGCGCGCTATTTCCACGGCCTCAGCTACGAGGAGATCGGCCGGCCCTGGGTGCTGGTGCCGCCGACCTTGATGGCGGTGCTGCCGGCGGGCCTGGTGCTGAAGCAGCCCGACCTCGGGACCGCCGGCATGCTGCTGATGGTGGGTGGCGCGGTGTTCTTCGTGGCCGGCGTGCGCTGGTGGAAGTTCGCGTTGGTCTTTGCGCTCGGCATCGCCGGCTCGGTCGCCGCCTGGAACTCGGGCTTCCTGCACGACTACCAGAAGGCGCGCCTGCTGACCTTCCTCGATCCATCCGCGGACGCGCTGGGGACCGGCTATCACATCACGCAATCCAAGATCGCGCTCGGCTCCGGCGGCCCGTGGGGCAAGGGCCTGTTGCAGGGCTCGCAGGCGCAGCTCGAGTTCCTGCCCGAACGCCATACCGACTTCATCTTCACCATGCTGGGCGAGGAGCTCGGCATGGTCGGCGGCCTGCTGGTGCTGACGCTCTATTCGCTGCTGGTGGTCTACGGCCTCGCCATCGCGCTCCGGACGCGCAGCCATTTCGGGCGCCTGCTGGCGTTCGGCGTGACCATGAACATCTTTCTCTATTTCTTCATCAACACGGCGATGGTGATGGGCCTCATCCCGGTCGTCGGCATCCCGCTGCCGCTGATCTCCTACGGCGGCACCGCCATGATGACCGTGATGGTGGGATTCGGCCTCTTGATGGCGGTCTACATCCAGCGCGACCACCGGGTCGGCCGGCGCACCTCGGGCGAGGATTGACCCCTAAGGGTCATTCTAAAGCCTTGGACCGACGGGATAAATCCTGGGCAATTTGACTATCGACAAGAGCGCAACGCTTTTGCTATACCGCGCGCCTTGCCATGGGGCGGGGCGCATAGCTCAGTTGGTAGAGCAGCTGACTCTTAATCAGCGGGTCGCAGGTTCGAGTCCTGCTGCGCCCACCATGCAAGCGGTTGATCCGCCTGCATAATCCCGCGAGTCACCGTGAAACATCACCG
>DASUOA010000101.1:0-3424 GCA_036276895.1 Arenimonas sp.
GTTCCTCGAGCGTCTTCAGCAGCGCGTTGAACGCCGGCTTCGACAGCATGTGCACTTCGTCGATCAGGTAGACCTTGGTGCGTCCGCGCGAGGGCATGTATTGCGCGTTCTCGATCAGGTCGCGGACGTTGTCGACGCCAGTGTTGCTGGCGGCGTCGATCTCCAGCAGGTCGACGTAGCGGCCGGCATCGATGTCCTGGCAGGCACCGCACTGGCCGCAGGGCTCGGCGCTGCTGCCCTGTTCGCAGTTCAGCGATTTGGCGAAGATGCGGGCGATGGTGGTCTTGCCGACGCCACGGGTGCCGGTGAACAGGAAGGCGTGATGCACGCGGCCGGTGTCGAGCGCATTGCTGAGCGCGCGCACCACGTGCTCCTGCCCCACCAGCTCGGCAAAACGCTTCGGGCGCCACTTGCGGGCGAGAACGAGGTAGGACATGGGGGCACTCGGCGGAAACCACTCCATTGTGCCAACCCCCCTGCCCCCTTCCAAGCACGGCGAGCGCCTTGCTTGTCCCCGCAGCCGGGCACGCGTACACTAGCGAGCTGCTTTGCAGGCTCTTGCGGAGAGATGTCCGAGTGGTTGAAGGAGCACGCCTGGAAAGTGTGTATACGGCTAAACCCCGTATCGAGGGTTCGAATCCCTCTCTCTCCGCCAATTTTTGCTAGTCGCATCGCAGAAGCCCGCACCTCCGCGTGCGGACTTTTCAAGTTTCAATGGTGGCCTCGTCGGCCCCTCGCGACGCTAGGTTGAAAACTCCGCCAGGGCCGGAAGGCAGCAACGGTATTGACTGATGCGGGTGCCGAGGTCAGCCGGCGGGGCTGCCGCCTTCGATGTTGACCGGCGCCGCCAGCGCGATGCACTCGCCGGCAACGGCCACGCGATGGCCGCGCCGCCGCAATTCCGCTCCATCGGCATGGCTTGCGTAGTGATACAGCACGCAACGCGCCAGCAGCTCGCGCGGATACTCGCGCTCTAGATCCTCGATACCGCTGTGTGACGGGTTGCCCTGCAGCGCGCAGTCGTGTGCGATCAGCTCATCGCGATTAGCAAACTGCGCCAGCATTTCCGGGATCGGCCGGGTATCGCCCGTCCACACCACGCTACCCGGCAGGCGCAAGCCGTAGGCACTTTCCGGCAGATGGTGGCGCACCGGAAACACCTCGTACCACTGCCCGCGATGCCAGAAGCCGCGCGTCACCGGCACCAGCTGGAAGGCATCCCACCAGTTGGCATCGCCCTCGGCAACCACGCCCGGATAATCGGCGACGCGCGCCTGCAGATGCACGACCAGCGGCGCCGGCACATACAACCGCACCCGGCCGCGCAGTTGCTCGTCGAAATAGATGCTGAAGAACAACCGCTCCAATCCCGCCACGTGATCCATGTGCACGTGGGTGATAAACACGGCGTTCGGCCAGGCCTGGTAGCGCTGCTGGTAGGCATCCAACGCCTCCTGCCCGCAGTCGATCAGCAATTCCGGCGCCGCGTCGCGCTCGATGACTGCCGACGCGCTGCCAAGCACCGGCGCCGCCTGCGCATTGCCCACGCCGAGAAACCGCAGCTGCCAGTTCATCGCGCCCTCTCCGCTGCATAGGCATCGCAGAGTGCAGCGTAACCGGATCGCCACGCCGCGTCCGCAGCATCACCGCCGAGCTTGCGCAAGGAGCGGGCGAGGCGATCGAGATTCGCCTGTCGCCAGGCATCACCGCTGTCGCCAACATGCAGCCGGCCGCGGTCGAAGTCGATCAGCCACACCTGTCCGCCGGCCAGCAGGATGTTGTTGGCGTTGAGATCGGCGTGTTCGACACCCTGGCCATGGAACCGTGCGATGGTGGCGCCAATCTGCGCCCAGACCGCCCGCTCGCCGCCCTCAAGCAATATCGTCATCGGCCGCGCACCGGCAATGCGTTCGACGATCAGCGCCGCACCGTAGCCAAGGCCGTGACGCCGGTACCACGCGGCGATCGGCCGCGGCACCGGCAACCCCAACCCATGCAGGCGTTGCAGCAGGCGGAACTCGGCGATGCTGCGTACCGCGGCTTCGCCGGCCCAGAAATAGCGATCGCGGCTGAAGCGCGCCATCAAGCCGCCGCGCCGATAGTGCCGCAGCACCCAATCCCCCTCATCGCGACGGATGAACCAGGCTGCGCCGCGCCCGCCTTCGACGACCGGCTGCGCCGCATCGCCCCAGTGTTTGGCATCCAACCAGTCTGGCGACGCCGAGTCGGCAAACTCACCGGCACAAATCAGCACCCCGTCCGCGCCAAACACACGCCGCTGCTCGCTATCGCTTGCGCTCACCGCAATCACTCAGCGCCAGTTGTCGGCAACCCACTGCACCGGCAGCACGCGCCGGTACCACTTTCCGCTGCGGCCCTCGATAGCATCGGGCGGATTGGGCTTACCGTGGAAGGCGACGATCTTTGCGCCCGGCGGGATGCGCGCCGGAAGGAACCAGCCCAGCAGCCCTTTGCGCATGCAATGCCGCTTGAAGCTGACGCACCAGCCTTCCGGCCAATACTTGAGCCGACCCTGCTTGGCCACGCGCTGGGTGATGTACTCCTGCTCGTTGCGGACACCGGCCATTGCCTTGTCCTTGTCCGTCTTGAGCTGTTCCAGCGCGTCAGCATGGGCGCCGATGACGTAGCGATAGACCGAGGTATTGCCGGTCTCGTCGCGCTTGTCCCATTCCTTGATGACCAGGAACTCGCCCGGCTCGTCGAAGAAACAATCAATGCTGTCGACGATCACCACGTCGAGATCGATGAACAAGGTGGGCCCGGACAGGTCGTAAAGTGGATCGGCGAAGCTGGTGAGCTTCAGCCAGCCGTGCGCGAAGGTCCAAGGCAACCGTTGGTCGAAATCGGCGAAGCCGACCTTGGGAATCTCCCTGACCTCGATGGCGGGATCGATCCCAGCGGCATCGTCGGTCAGGCAGACGAAGCGATGCGGCCGCGACAAATGCCGAGCCACCATGGCGCGCAGCTTGTTGACGTAGTCAGGGCCGTATTTCTTGCCCCATTTGATGCACAGCACATTGACGGTTTGCATGGATCGGTCCGCAGGGTGTCGCCGCGCATATTGCCAGCATTGCGCGCTCAGCCCAAACGCCGACGCAGGCAGGGCCGCTCGATCAACCAATAGGACGCCGTCGCCAGAATCAGCGATACCAACAAGGCCATGACAAGAAACGGCCAGAACTCCGGGTACCGCTAAGATGGCTCGCGCATCAACCAGCGCAGGGTTTGCAGCACCGGGTAGTGCCACAGATACAAGCCGTAACTGATGGTGCCGAGCGCCTGCAACGGTGGCTGACTCAGGAATCCACCCGCGCGAGCGGCCGCCGCCCAAAACATACCGACCACAGCGACACTGGCAAAGCTATGCCATGGGAGAAGCAGTGGGTGCCGCGAGGGAAGACCG
>DASUOA010000102.1:0-11691 GCA_036276895.1 Arenimonas sp.
GTGCGATACGGCCCCCAGCGTTCGCCCCGCTCCAGCAGCACTTTCGGCTTTGGCATCTCGTCGAGCCTGTCGAGGATCTGCGCGCCCTTGCGCACGCCGAGATCGTCGACCGGCAACACATCGGGGCGCCCCAGACTGAACATCAGCAGCATCTCCACCGTCCAGCGGCCGATGCCGCGCACCGCGGTCAATCGCTCGATGATGGCGTCATCCGACAACGTGGCCAATTCCCGGGTGCCGGGAATCTCGCCACGCAGATCGCGCGCGGCGAGGTCGCGCAGGGCCAAGGTCTTGTTGCCGGACACACCACACGCGCGAAGAGTGGCGTCATCGACCCGCGACAGTGCATCGCCGTGCAGCTTCTTCGAGCCGATCGCCACTTCGACGCGACCGACGATGGTCGCCGCCGCCTTGCCCGACAGCTGCTGGTAGAGGATGGCGCGCGCCAATGCGTCGGTGGTGTCGAAGCGCTTGCGCCAGCGCGGCGCGATGTCCAGCGGCCCGATGCGCGCGATCCAGCGACCTAGTTTGCGGTCGCGACGGGAGAGGTGGTCGGCGGCGGCGGCGAGGTCGAAGCCGCGGGTATGTCGGGTCATGGCGTGGATCAGGCCTGGCGTCGGCGTTGATCCTTGGCACGATACATCGCCGCATCGGCTCGGGCGAGGGTCTGCGCCAAGCTCTCGCCGTTCTCGCGCAGTTCGGCGCCGAGCGAGAAACCACAGGATGCCTGGGGCGCGTCCTGACGCAGGCGATCCAGCAGGCGATCGACCCACACCGGTTCGGCACGCCCGATCAAAAGCAGGAACTCGTCGCCGCCCAGCCGCACCACCGCGTCCTCGGCGCGCACGCGCTCGGACAGGAAACGGGCGATCTCCTGCAGCACCTGGTCGCCACGCTCATGGCCCTGCTCATCATTGATCAGCTTGAAATGGTCAAGATCGATGTTCACCGCCGCCCACCGCGAATCCTGGTAGCGGCGCTCGAATTCATCGAGGTATCGCCGGTTGTAACAACCGGTCAATGCGTCGTGCAGGCTTTGCTCGCGCAGGGCCTCGGTCTGCTGCAGCTGCTCCGTGATATCGACGCCACTGGCGACGATGTAACGCGTCGCCTCCAGCGGGGACGACAAGCGGCTGACCACGCGCCACTGCCGAGCACGTCCTTGCATGTCACGAACCGCAAGCACGCTTTCGTCCTGCCGCTGCTCACGCAGGCGCTGCAGGTACTCGGCCTGCGCGCGCTCGCCATCGCCGTCGAGGAACTGCGCCAGCTGCAGGCCCAGCAACTGCTTGGGCGATCGCCCCAGCGCGAACGCCGTCGCCGGATTCGCCTGCAACAACCGGCCCTCGGTGTCGAGCAGGAAAACGTAAGCCGCATTGAGCCGCAGCAAGTCCTGGGTCTGCGCCTGGCTCGACTGCAAGCGCTCGTTGGCGGCGCGCAAGGCGGCGTGGTTGCGCCGCAGCTGCAGGAAGAACACCGCAAGCACGGCCAGCACCAGCACACCGAGCACGGTCGTGGCGATGGTGAGCCGGTTGACGCGTTCGAGGCCAGCCTGACGCTCGGCGGCCAATGCGGATTTCACTTGCAGCCGCTCGAGCTCGGCCTCCTGCTCGGCATAGCGCAGGCGCGCTTCAAAATCGTCGGCGGCCTGGGCGCGATCGGCCTCGTCGAGCGTCGTCTCCAGCTGCAGCATGCGTTCGATCAATGGCGCCAAGGTGCCCGCCGCCGCCTTGGCGGCAAACTGGGCCGCAACCAATTGCCGCAGCGAGCGGCGCTCATCGCGGACCAGCTCGGTTTCGCGGAACATGAGCCACGCCTGTTCCAGGCGCGCGACCGCCTCTGAAGCACGCCCTTGCTGCATCAGCGCCAAGCCGGCGGCCTCGTGGCCGCGCGCAATGATCTGGCGGTTGCCGAGATCGTGTCCCAGCGCCAGAACCTGTCGCACCTTGGCATCGTGGATAGAGAAATCGTGCACGGCTCTCGCCATGCTCGCCGCCTCAAGCAGGATTTCGGCGCTGAGCTTGGGGTCGTTGACGTGAGCGCCAAGCCGCTCGGCACGCGCCAGGGTCGCACTGGCCGCCGCGAAATCGTCGATTTGCGCCTGCGAGCGCGCAAGGTTTCGCAGCAGTCGTACCTGCATCGCTAGGCCAATGCCCTCGGGCAGCAGCGTCAAGCCACGCTGGGCGTAGTCGATCGCCACCTGGTGCTTGCCCAACATCTGGCTGAGGCTGGAATAGTTGAGCAATACGTCGGCGTGCAGCTGCGGCAGTGGTGGCTCGAAGCGAACGACCATCGCTTCGGCTTCGGCCAACAGCCGCTCGGAGCGGGTGAAATCTTGCAACTTCATGCGCGCCAGCGCTTCGGCAATAATGCCGCGCACCTGCAATACCGGCTCGTCGGCCACCACGGCGGCGGCGCGCGCATCGGCGCCCGCCTGGCGCTGGCAAGCCCAATCGCCAATCACGCGACAGGCATTGGCCTCAGCCAGATGCAGCAGCGCTTGCAGCCGGGGGTCGCGCTTGTCGCGTGCGGAACGTAGCGCCGCAGGCAGATCGGATAGGACCCCATCCGGGTCGGACAATGCCTGCAGTTCGAGTGGATGCCGCGGCAGGGTGTCCACGTCTTCGGCGGCATTGGCAACCGGTGCAGTGCCGGGCGGACCTGCCGCAAGCAGCGGCCAAGCAAGCAGGGCCAGCAGCCAGCCGGCGAGCGAGCAGCGCCACCGCGGTTGCGACAATCGCTTCATCATCACCCGCCGTACGATCCGAGCGCGTCACCACAGCCTACCCCCATCCCCGCCCTCACTGCCAGTAAGAGCAGAACGCAATACCGGCCCGGCTCTAGAGCAACGCTGCAGCGCAATCATGCCAAGCTGCCCGCCCATGAACGCCCGCGCGCGCCCGGCCGCTGCATCTGTCCGCCCCAAGCGGGCTGATCGGGTGCGTCTGCGCGATGGCCGGGAGCTGTGGATCCGCCCCATCGTGCCACCTGATGCGGCCCCCATCGCGGCCGGCTTCAAACTGCTCACGGATGAAGAAGTGCGGCGACGCTTTCTGCATCCGATCAAGGAGCTGTCCGCTGAGCATCTGCGCAAGCTGGTGCACCCCGAACCGGGGCGCGAGTACGCCCTGGTGGCGGCAGAACTACTGCCGCCCGGCGAGGCCCTGGTCCCTGCCGTGGCACGACTGTCGCGCAGCGAGGGCCAGGACGACGCCGAATTCGCTTTGCTGGTGTCGCATTTCGTGGCTGGGCAGGGTCTTGGCAGGCGCCTGCTGCAACGGTTGATCGACTGGGCTCGACGAAACGGCATCCGCGAACTCTGGGGACACGTGCTCGACGACAACACCCCGATGCTGCAGCTCGCCGAGCGAATGGGCTTCACGCGCCGGCGCGCGGAGGGCGCGCCGGGCATCGTGCGCGTTTCGCTGCGCCTGCCGCCGGGCTAAACTTCGCGCCCCTTCCCGCCTCCGCCGGGCCCGCACCGCGGGCACCGGCGTTCTGCCGATGAATCACCCCGCCTTGCCCTCGCCGCCCCGGCCCGCCAAGGGCCAGCAGCGCGCCTACTGGCGTGCGCCGCAAAGTGCGTCGGCGCTGGCGCTGGGCATCGTCGAAGCCGCGCGCGGACACGGCGGCCTGGTACTGGCCGTGGTCAAGGACAGCCACGCCGCCCAGTCCTTGGAGCACGACCTCCGGGTCTTTGCCGGCAATGACCTGCCGGTGCTGCATTTCCCGGACTGGGAAACCCTGCCCTACGACCTGTTCAGCCCACACCCCGACATCATTTCGCAGCGCGTCGCGGCGCTGTACCGCTTGCCGACCACGCGCCGTGGCGTGCTGGTGGTCCCGGTCGCCTCCTTGATGCAGCGCCTGCCGCCGCCCGCCTGGATCGCCGGCAACACGCTCGATCTGAAGAAGGGCCAGAAGCTCGATCTCGACGCCGAGAAACGCCGCCTGCAGGCCGCCGGCTACCGCAACGTGCCGCAGGTTCTCGACCCCGGCGACTTCGCCGTGCGCGGCGCCCTGCTCGACCTGTATCCGATGGGCTCGGACGTGCCGTATCGCATCGAGTTGTTCGACGACGAGATCGACTCGTTGCGCAGCTTCGACCCGGAGACGCAGCGCTCCGAGCATCCGGTCGACGCCGTGCGGCTGTTGCCCGCGCGCGAATTCCCGCTTGACGATGCCTCGACCAAGGCGGCGCGTGAGGCGCTGGCCGACCGCTTCGACATCGACCCGCGCCGCTGCCCGCTGTACCAGGACCTCAAGCAAGGCGTTGCACCGGCCGGCATCGAGTACTACCTGCCGCTGTTCTTCGAGCGCACCGCCTCGCTGTTCCAGCATCTCGGCGACGATGCGCTGCTGCTGCTCGGCGATGGTGTCGATGCCGCCGCCGAGGCGTTCTGGGTACAGACGCGTGAGCGTTGGGAGCAGCGCCGGCACGATATCGAGCGGCCGATCCTGGCGCCGGAAGAACTCTTCCTGGCACCGGACGACCTGCGTGCCGACTTCAACCGTCGCACGCGCATCGATGTCTGCGGCCCGGAACATCCCAAGCATCTCGACGCCGCTGGCATCGGCGAACAACCGGCGCCGCGCCTGGAATGGGCGCGCAAAGGCGAGGCGCCGGGAGCCGCGTTGCAGGGCTTCCTCGACAGCTATCGCGGCCGCGTGCTGATTGCTGCCGATTCCGCCGGTCGCCGCGAAGCGCTGCTCGAGCTGCTGGCCAGCGCCGAGTTGGGCCCGACGGTGCTGCCGGACTGGCAAGGCTTCCTGACCGGCGATGCGCGTTTCGCGATCACCGTCGCCGGCCTCGAAGACGGATTCGCGCTGACCGCGCCGGCGTTGACCCTGCTCACCGAGCGCCAGCTGTTTCCCGAGCGCGCCGAGCAGTCGCGTCGTCGGCGCAAGGCGGCGCGCGATCCGGAAACGGTGCTGCGCGACCTCAGCGAGATCTCGATCGGTTCGCCGATCGTTCACGAGGACCACGGTGTCGGCCGCTACCAGGGCCTGATCACGCTCGATGCCGGCGGCGTGCCCGGCGAGTTCCTGCAGATCGAATACGCCAAGGGCGACAAGCTCTACGTGCCGGTATCGCAGCTGCAACTGGTCAGTCGTTATTCCGGCGCCTCGCCCGAGCACGCACCGCTGCATTCGCTGGGCGGCGAGGCCTGGGACAAAGCCAAGCGAAAAGCCGCCGAGAAGGTCCGCGACGTCGCCGCCGAACTGCTCGACATCCAGGCGCGGCGGCACGCGCGCAAGGGCCTGGCGCTGTCGCTCGACCGCGCGTTGTACGAGCCGTTCGCGGCCTCGTTTCCCTTCGAAGAGACACCCGACCAGCTCAGTGCCATCAACGCGGTCATCGCCGACATCGGCCAAGCCATGCCGATGGATCGCGTGGTCTGCGGCGATGTCGGCTTCGGCAAGACCGAGGTCGCCGTGCGCGCGGCCTTTGTCGCCGCCACGGCCGGCAAGCAGGTGGCCGTGCTGGTGCCGACGACCCTGCTCGCCGAGCAGCACTACCGCAATTTCCGCGACCGCTACGCGGACTGGCCGATCCGGGTCGAGGTGCTGTCGCGCTTCAAGTCGACCAAGGAGATCAAGGCTGCGCTCGATCAGCTCGCCGAAGGCCGCATCGACGTCATCGTCGGCACCCACCGGCTGCTGACGCCGGACGTGAAGTTCAAGGATCTGGGCCTGGTCATCGTCGACGAGGAGCAGCGTTTCGGCGTGCGCCAGAAGGAAGCGCTGAAAGCACTACGCGCGGAAGTCCACCTGCTGACGCTGACCGCCACGCCGATCCCGCGCACGCTGAACATGGCACTGTCCGGCCTGCGCGAGCTGAGCCTGATCGCCACGCCACCGGCGCATCGCCTGGCGGTCAAGACCTTCATTACGCCCTGGGACGCCGCACAACTGCGCGAAGCCTTCCAGCGCGAGTTGGCGCGCGGCGGGCAGATCTATTTCCTGCACAACGAAGTCGAGACCATCGAGAAGATGCAGCGCGAGCTGGCCGAGCTGGTGCCGGAGGCGCGCATCCGCATCGCCCACGGGCAGATGCCCGAGCGCGAGCTCGAGCAGGTGATGCTCGACTTCCACCGGCAGCGCTTCAACGTGCTGCTGTGCTCGACCATCATCGAGTCCGGCATCGACGTACCCAGCGCCAACACCATCATCATCAACCGCGCCGACAAGTTCGGCCTGGCGCAGCTGCACCAGCTGCGTGGCCGCGTCGGCCGCTCGCACCATCGCGCCTACGCCTACCTGGTGGTGCCGGATCGCAAGCGGCTGACCGCCGATGCCGAAAAGCGGCTGGAAGCCTTGGCGTCGCTGGAGGAACTCGGCGCCGGCTTCGCGCTGTCGACGCACGACCTGGAAATCCGCGGCGCCGGCGAGCTGCTGGGCGAAGGCCAGTCCGGCCAGATGGCCGAAATCGGCTTCTCGCTCTACACCGAGCTGCTCGAGCGAGCGGTGAAATCGATCAAGGCCGGCCAGCTGCCCGACTTCGATGTCTCCACCCGCCATGGCGCCGAGGTCGAGCTGCATATCCCCGCGCTGATACCCGACGACTACCTGCCCGACGTGCACGCGCGCCTGACCCTGTACAAGCGCATCGCCAGCGCCCGCGATGCTGATGCGCTCAAGGAGCTGCAGGTGGAGATGGTCGACCGCTTCGGCCTGCTGCCCGATTCCGTCAAGCACCTGTTCGCGGTCAGCGAGCTCAAGCTCGAGGCCAGCGCGCTCGGCCTGCGCAAGCTCGAGCTGGGCCCGAGCGGTGGCCGTGCCCATTTCACCGCCAAGCCCAATATCGACCCGATGGCGGTGATCCGGCTGATCCAGTCGCAGCCCAAGACCTACGGCATGGACGGCGGTGACAAGCTGCGCATCCGCCTCGAGCTGCCCGACGCCGCCTCGCGCCTGCGCGCCGCCCGCGGTCTCTTGACCCTGCTCAAGCAGGGTTGATTCCGGCGCTGGGATCGACCGCGGCATCGCGGTAGGCTGTGGCAACCGTCCCCCGGTGCCACGCCCATGAGCCTGCGACCGAAGGATCCGCCCCCGCCCCCGCCGCCGATCGGCAGCAAGCCGCTCCCCATGGGGGTGTTGCTGGTCGAGAACTCGCGGGTATTCGCCGAGATGGTCAAGGAGGCGGTCAACGATCGCCTCGGCCTCGAGGTCACCACCGTCGCCAGCCTCGCCGAGGCACGCAAGGTGCTCGACCCGAACCAGCATTTCCTGGTGCTGTCGGGCCTGGTACTGCCGGATGGCACTCCTGACCTGATCATCGATTTCTTTTCCGCCAGCGGCGTGCCGACGGTAGTCGTCACCGGCGTATTCGACGGCGAGCTGCGGCAGCGCCTGATGCACAAGGCGGTGGTCGATTACGTACTGAAAAATGCGCCCGGCAACATCGACTACCTGGTCTGGGTGATCAAGCGTGTCGAGCGCAACCGCCGGCTTTCGGCGATCGTCGTTGACGACTCGCCCAGCGCACGCAGCATGACCGCCGCGGTGCTGTCATTGTTCGGCCTGCGCGTGATCGAAGCGGCCAGCGGCCAGCAGGCGCTCGATCTGATAGCGGACGACGGCACCGTCCGGTTGGCCGTTGTCGACTACCACATGCCAGGCATGAGCGGCGTGGAGTTCTGCGCCAAAGTGCGCGGCCTGCGCTCGCGCGACAAGCTGTCGGTGATCGGCGTATCGGCCTCGGATGACGGCGACCTGGTCGCGCAGTTCCTGAAGAACGGCGCCAACGATTTCCTGCGCAAGCCCTATTCGCGAGAGGAGTTCTTCTGCCGCGTCTCGCAGAACATCGACAGCCTGGAGCTGATCGGCACCCTGCAGGACCTCGCCACCAAGGACTTCCTCACCGGCCTGCCCAACCGCCGGCACTTCTTCCAGGTTGGCGAGAATCTCTACCAGCACACCGCGCGCAGCGGCGCCGCACTGACCGCAGCGATCTTCGACATCGATTTTTTCAAGAAGATCAACGACAGCTTCGGCCACGACGGCGGCGACCTGGCGCTCAAGGCGGTCGCCCGCGTGCTCTCCGACCACGCACGGCCGCAGGATGTGGTCTGCCGCTTTGGCGGCGAGGAATTCTGCCTGCTGATCCCGGGCCTCAACGAAGCCGACGTGCGCGAGTATTTCGAGCGACTGCGTCGCAACATGGAAGCAATGTCGGTCGATCTCGGCGACCGCGTGCTGAAACTCACCATCAGCATCGGCGTGCGCCTGACCCGCGACCCGGGCCTGCACGACATGCTCGCCCAAGCCGACCGCGCGCTGTACCTGGCCAAGGCCGGCGGCCGCAATCGGGTTGAATACGCCGAGGAGCATCCGCCGCAATGAGACTGCTCCTGCTGCTCGTCTTGCTTTGCTGTTCGTGGCCAGCGCTTGCCGCCGACACGGTCGTCGTCGTCGTGCGTCACGCCGAGAAAGCTGCAGACGACCCGCGCGACCCGAACCTGTCGGAAGCGGGCCGCCAGCGCGCCAAAGCACTGGCTAAGGCGCTCGCCGACGCGCCGCTCGCCGCCGTGTACGCGACTGGCTACCGGCGCACCCAGCAGACCGCGCAGCCCAGCGCGGCGCTGCACGGCGTTGAGGTGCAGACGCTCGCCGCCGGCCGCGAAGCCGATGGCGATGCGCTGCGCGAACGCATCCGCAAGGAGCATGCCGGCACCACCGTGCTGGTGGTTGGCCACAGCAATACCGTGCCTGCCATCGTCGGCGCGCTCAGCGGCAAAGCAGCCGCAGCGATGGCCGAAGACGAGTTCGACCGGCTGAGCATCGTCGTGCTGCGTGACGAAGGCGAGCCGCGCCTGCTGGTAGCGCGCTACTGAGTCGCAACGCATCGTTGCAGGCGCGGCAGCGCCACGCACGACATGGCATGGCAACCTGTCGAAAACCGCAGGAGCTTCCGCCATGCCCCAGCTCATTCCTCCGCGCAGTCACGACATCGGCGGGCTAGATATCCGCCGCCTGCTGCCACATGCGCAGCGCCGCAGCGTCGGCCCCTTCGTGTTCTTCGACCATATCGGGCCGGCCACGCTGGGCGTCGATGCCGCGATCGATGTCCGCCCGCATCCACACATCGGCCTCGCCACCGTCACCTATCTCTGGGACGGTGCCATGCTGCATCGCGACAGCCTCGGCAACGCGCTGGAGATCGCTCCCGGTGACGTCAACTGGATGACCGCCGGCCGCGGCATCGTCCATTCCGAGCGCACGCCCGATCGACTGCGCGGCATCCCACATGCCTTCCACGGTCTGCAGACCTGGGTGGCGCTGCCGCGCGAACACGAAGAGACCGCTCCGGCCTTCGCCCACCATCCCGCGGCCAGCCTGCCGCAGCTGGAGATCGACGGCGCCGTGCTGCGCGTGGTCGCCGGGCATGGTTTCGGCGCACGCTCGTCGGTCGCCGTACTGTCGCCGACGCTGTATGTCGCCATCGACCTGACCGCCGGCGCCAGACTAAGCATCCCCGACGAGCATGAGGAGCGCGCCCTGTACCTGGTCGATGGCGAGGTCGAACTCGATGGCCAACCCCTACCCGTCAACACCCTGGCGGTACTCGAAGCCGGCGGCACGCCCCGCCTGCAGGCCCGCACGCCCAGCCGTCTGATGCTGCTCGGCGGCGCCCCGCTCGATGGCCCGCGCTTCATCTGGTGGAACTTCGTCAGCAGCTCGCGCGAGCGCATCGAACAGGCCAAGGCCGACTGGCAGGCGCAGCGCTTTGCCCAGGTGCCTGGCGAATCGGAGTTCATTCCGCTACCCGATTGAACTCGCGTGCTCGAACCGCAGCGGGCGGCGCTGACGTCGACTGAATGGCAGCCGCGTGTCGCGCTGGCGTGTGTCGCAACGCACCGACCTGGCCAGTGCCATGCCCGAGACTTGCGGTGAGGTTCGTGCGCGTCGCGCAACGGACTCTCGCTCCCCGTGGAGATTCGTCATGAGCGCCATCCGATTCAAGCAACTGCTACTCGTCGCGGCGATCGCTGCCGCCCTGGTGACCACTGTCGCCTCCGCCGCCGGAAACCAGGGTCGCGGCCAGGACAAGCAGCACGCTGGCTCTGACAAGCGCCATGCCGACTCCAGCGAAGACGACCAGGGCAAGAATGGCAAGCAGGGCAAGCGCAACGCCAAGGACGATGACAAGCACGCCAATCCGGATAAAGCACCGCCGCGGCTGAGCACCGAGCGCCAAGGCGTGCAGCCGGCCATGCCGATCGCTCCGCCTTCGCGCGATCGCGCCGAGCACCAGCGCGAGATCGGCGCACGCCAGGTGGCCCAGCAGCAGGCGGTTGCCAACATGCAAGCGGCACAGTCGTCGCGCCAGGCCGAGCACCAGGCAGCCGTGCACCAGCGCGTCGCCGACAAGCAGGCCTTGCAGCAGCTCAAGCGCGATGGCAAACGCGAAGACGCCTTGCAGCGCCAGAACCGGCCGCGGCTGAGCGACAACAAGCACCGTGCGAACATCCTGCAGCAGCAGCAGAACATCAATACCTACTGGCAGAACCAGGCACGCCAGCAGAGCGTCTACACGCGCATGTCGCAGGAGCTGCAGAAGCAGAACCGCAGCAACCAGTATTCCTACCAGCAGCAGTACTACCAGCGCCTGGCCGACCAGCAGGCGGGCTACCGCAACCTGTCGTTCAACTACGACAGCGACCCGTACTTCTATACGGCCTCGAGCTACCGCTACCAACGCGATGGCCGCTACTACGAAACCAACCAGTACGGCGCCGACCTGTTCCGCAATGCGGTCAACGCCGGCTACCAGGAGGGCTTTTATGCCGGCCAGGCCGACCGCCGCGACAATTGGCGCTTCTCCTACCGCGAATCCTTCGTCTACCAGAACGCCAACTTCGGCTACAGCGGCTACTACGTGCGCCAGGACGACTACAACCACTACTTCCGCGAAGGCTTCCAGCGCGGCTATGACGACGGCTACTACAGCCGCAATACCTACGGCCGTCGCCACGAGGGCTCCTACAGCATGCTCGATACGGTGCTGATCACTGTACTGGCCCTGCAGGTCCTGCGCTGATCGCCCCCAACTAAAGGCACAGGCCGCCCATCCGGGCACGGGTTCCAATGGTGGTTTCCCCTGTGGAGACCGCCATGATCCGTCGCTCGTTGGGCCTTGCCTGTTCCGCCGCACTCGCCGTCGGCCTCGCGCTGCCCGCCTTTGCCGGCCCAGGCACCCCCGCCGCCCCAGCCAGCCGGCTTTTCAGCCAGCCCTATCTGGCACGAACGCTGGACAACGGCCTCAAGGTCGTCATTGTCCGTACCGAGACGCCCGGCGTAGTCAGCCTGCAGATTCCGGTGCAGACCGGCTCGCGCAACGAGATCGAAGAGGGCAAGTCCGGCTTCGCGCATTTCTTCGAGCACATGATGTTCCGCGGCACGCCGACCGTCTCCGCTGATCAGTACCAGGCCATCATCAAGGCCGCCGGTGCCGACCAGAATGCCTATACCTCGGCCGACCTGACCAACTACTACACGAACTTCACCACCGACGATCTGGAAACCATGCTGCGCGTCGAAGCCGACCGCTTCCAGAATCTCGCGTTTTCCGAAGAGCAGTTCCGCACCGAAGCGCTGGCAGTCAAGGGTGAATACCTGAAGAACTTCTCCAACCCGATCCAGAAGGCTTTCGAGCGCCTCTCAGACCTCGCCTTCGATGTCCATCCC
>DASUOA010000103.1:0-5240 GCA_036276895.1 Arenimonas sp.
GGAAGTCGCCCCGACGACGTGTCCAAGGATATGAAGCTCGCGTGAAAGACCCTACGCCCGGCTGCGTGGCCGCGCAAGACGCAGCGCAACACCACCGCCGCGTCCCGCGCGACCCGCAGCGCGCGGCTATGATCGACACCACCCCCCTGCCGGAGTGCCGCCATGACCGTCTGCCCGATCGCCGTCGCCGTGGGCTGCCGGCGCTGCCCGGTGTTCAGCGTCTGCCCGCTGAAATCGCTGCTCGGCGACCAGCCGCCGGCCGGCAGTCCGCCGGACGCGGCTCCGCCGAAAGCCAAGCAGGCGGCCAAGCGTCGCAAGCGCAAGCGCTGAGCCCGAGGCGCGGATGATCGCGGGCATCGGCATCGGTGTTCTGCTGGGCGGCCTGGGGCTGTTCCTGCTCGGCATGCTGCTGATGACCGACGGCCTCAAGCAGGCTGCCGGCCCGGCGCTGGGCCGATTGTTGACCTCGTCGACGCAGACGCGGATGCGCGGGCTGTTGTCGGGGGTGCTGGTCACTGCGGTGGTGCAGTCATCCAGTGCCGTGACGGTGGCGGCGATCGGCTTCGTCAATGCCGGCCTGCTGACCTTCTCGCAATCGCTGTGGGTGCTGTTCGGCGCCAATGTCGGCACCACCATGACTGGCTGGCTGGTGGCGCTGGTGGGCTTCCAGATCAAGGTCGAGGCGGCGGCGCTGCCTTTGATCGGCCTGGGAATGGCGCTGCGCCTGACGGGCGCCGATTCGCGGCGGGCGCCCTTGGGCACGGCCCTGACCGGCTTCGGCGTGCTGTTCCTCGGCATCGGATTCCTGCAGCAGGCGTTCGCCTTCGATGGCGACACGCTGGATCTGTCCGGACTCGGTGGGCATGGCGCGTTGTCGGTGCTGGCCTATGTCGTCGCCGGCGGCGTGCTGACGATCCTGATGCAGTCATCAAGCGCCTCGCTGGCGGTGGCACTGACGCTGGCGCACGCAGGCCTCATGCCTTTGCAGGAAGCGGCGGCGATGGTGATCGGCGCCAATATCGGCACCAGCGCCAAGGCGGTGCTGGCGGCGATCGGCGCAACGCCCAACGCCAAGCGCTCGGCCAGCGCACATGTGCTGTTCAACGTGCTGACGGCAATCGTCGCGCTGCTGCTGCTGCCGCTACTGCTGCGCAGCGTCGACCTGTTGCGCGACCTGCTCGATCTCGATGCTTCGCCGGCGATCAGCCTGGCACTGTTCCATACCGTGTTCAACGTGCTGGGCGTGATGCTGATGTGGCCGCTGGCCGATCCGATGGCAGCTCAACTCAAGCGCCGCTTCCGCAGCCACGACGAGGCCGAGGGCCTGCCACGCTACCTCGACCGCAACGTCGCGTCGGTGCCGTCGCTGGCGGTCGATGCCTTGCGCCGCGAAACCTTCCGCCTGGGCCGCAAGGCGATGTCGGAAGCCCGCATTGGCATCGCCCGCATGCTCGGCCGGCCTCCGCCGGTGGAGGCCGATGGCGGCTACGAGCAGCTCAGCCGCGCGATCCAGAATTTCGTCGCCGGGGTCAGCCGCGGCTCGATGTCCGCCAGTAGCGCCGAGACGATGGCGACCCTGCTGCGCGTGCACCACTACTACGACAGCTGCCATGAAATGGGCAATGGGCTGTTCGGCGGGCATGAAGCACTGGCTGAGTTGCACGACGCCGAGTTGCGGCAACGCATCGAGTCAGTGGCGGGGTTCGCGGATCGCCTGCTGCTGCAGCTCGATCCGATGCATGCGCCGTTCGCCGAACTCGAGGCAGCGCAGTCGGAGCAGTTCGAATCCGACTACCAGGCGCTGAAGGCCGGGCTGCTCGCCGCCGGTGCCGATGGCCGCCTCGACGTCGAGGCCATGGATGCGCTGATGCGCAGCTTCAGCGCACTGCGGCGAACGGTACAGCAAGCGGCGAAGGCGGCGCGGCTGCTGGTACAGCTCACGCCGCCGTGATCGCGTTTCAGTAGAACAGGTCGTACAGGATGTCGGCGATCAGGCCCGAAGCCAGCGCCACCAGTACGACGTCGTTGTCGATGCGCACCCAGCGGTAGCCATAGGGAGGCGGCGGCAAGCGGTAGTGGCGATGGTCGATGTAATACGGCCGCGCGTAGTAGGCCGGCGGCAGGCGGTAGCCGACGCGCCAGTTGTAGTGCCGCTGCCCCGACGGATAGACATAGCGTACCGGTGCGCGGTAGCGATGCTGCGTCCAGTAGCGGCGATCATCGCGGCGGTAGTCGCGGTCATGTCGACGGTCGTCGCGGCGGTCGTAACGTACGTCGCGGCGGCCGTCACGCCAAGCATGCTGCGCGTCGCGGCGGTCATCGCGCCAGTCGCGATGTGCCTCGCGGCGGTCCTCGCGGCGCTCTTGCCGCTCATCGCGGCGATGTCCGCGATTGTCACGACGGGATTCGCGACGGTCGTAGCGATCATCACGCCGGTCTGCGCGCCCGTGCTTGGCTTCGGCTTCGGCTTCGGCCTCCACCCGCGCCTGCACCTGCAGCCCTGCGGTAGTGGCGTGGGCAGGTGCCGGCGCGGCGAGAAGGCCGACCAGCATCAGGGTGGAGCCCAGGATCATCTTGTTCATGCTCGCCTCGCTCGCGGTTGATGGGACATGCCCCGCATCGCTGTCGCGGGACATAGCCAGACACTGCGAGCCGCGCCATGAATCGATCCGTAATTTCCGGACATTGGGCCGATCCGGTTGCACTACCAGTCAGCAACTCGAACCCCGGCTCAACGCCGGCGGCCGGGATCACTCAAGTTTCAGACATCGCGCCATTCGCCGGGCTTGGCCAGAGCCACATCGACGCCGTACTGCGATCGCAGCATCGCCGCCAATGACTCGCGCGCATCGTCTTCGCCATGAACCAGCACCACGGGCGGACGGTTTCCCATCTGCCCGTACCACTCCAGCAACCCGGGCTGGTCGACATGCGCCGACAGGCCGCCCACGGTGTGCCGCTGCGCCCTGACCTTCACCTCTTCGCCGAACAGACGCACCGATGGCGCACCGTCGACCAGTCGCCGGCCCAAGGTGCCGCGCGCCTGGTAGCCGACGAAGACGATGTGCGCGTTGTCGTGACCGAGGTTCTGCAGCAGATGGTGGCGGATGCGTCCACCGTTGCACATGCCGGAGCCGGCAATGATGATCGCGCCCTGCCGGTGCGCGTTGATGGCACGCGACTGGTCGACCTCCGGCGTGAACTGCAGGTTGGGCAGCCGGAACGGATGCGGCCGCTGCTGCCAGGCCTTCTTCGCGGCGCGGTCGAACAGCTCCTCGTGACGGTCGTAGACCTCGACCACCTTGGTCGCCATCGGGCTGTCGAGGAAAATCTTCCAGCGCGACAACTGCCATTCATCCCAGTAGTGCGCGAACCAGTACAGCAGCTCCTGGGTACGGCCGACCGCGAAGGCCGGGATCAGTACATTGCCGCCGGTACGGAATGCATCATTGAGCAGACCGCCGATTTCATCCAGGGTCGCCTGCCGATTGCGGTGGGCGCGGCCGCCATAGGTGGACTCGAGCAGCAACAGGTCGGCCTGCGGAATCGCTTGGGCGTCGCGCAGGATCGGCGTGCCCTTGGGCCCGAGGTCGCCGGAGAAGGCCAGCGTGCGCGTGCCCGCCGGTTCGGCGGCGCGCACTTCGACGCTGGCCGAGCCGAGGATGTGCCCGGCATCACGCAGAGTGACGGTGATGCCGGGCAGGATTTCCTTCGGCGCGTCATAGTCCAGCGCTTTGACCTGGCGCAGCACCCGGCGCACGTCGGCGAGATTGAACAAGGGCTCGTGCTCGCCATTGCCGTTGCCGTTGCCGCCCTTGTGCTTGCCGCCCTTCTTGCGGCTGCGCTCGTAGTCCATCTCGGCCAGTCGCGCGGCGTCTTCGAGCATGATCCGCAACAGGTCCTCGGTGGCACGCTGGGTGTAGATCGGCCCGTGGTAGCCGCGCTTGACCAGCAGCGGCAGCCGGCCGCTGTGGTCGATATGCGCATGGCTGAGCACCACCGCCTCGATGCTGTTGATGTCGAAGTCGAAGGGATCGAAATTTCGCGCTTCGTCCTGGTAGCTGCCCTGGATCATTCCGCAATCGAGCAGCAGGCGCTGCCCGCAGGCCTCGACCTCGTGACAGGAACCGGTCACTTCACCGGCGGCACCATGGAAGCGAACGCGCATGATGATCTTCCCTGAAGGAGCGTGGAGACCACTTTAGCGCCGCTGGCATCCGCCGTCATTGCGCGAGGTCAACCAGGCGCAACCGCGCGGTCCAGAAAGACAAACGGCCGGGAAGGCCCGGCCGTTGTCCTGCTGCTTTCCGCTTGACTTACTTGCCGTCGACGCCCATTTCCTTGAGCAGCTGCGGCGCCGGATAGACCTCGCGCATGATCCAGTGCATGTAGCGGTGGTCGACCGCGATCATGCGGGTCATGGCCGGGTCGAACACCCAGCTCGAGCTGACACTCTCCCAGTTGCCGTCGAACGCAAGGCCGACCAGCTCGCCACGGGCATCGAGCACCGGCGAGCCGGAATTGCCACCGGTGATGTCGAGGTCGGACAGATAGTTCACCGGGATCTTCGCTTTCTGTTCGGCGCTCAATTTGGCGATCGCATCGAGCTGCGCCTGCGAGGCATCGAAGGGGTCTTCGCCAGTGTGCTTGGCGGCGAGACCGTCGAGCGTGGTGAACGGCGTGTAGGCGACGCCATCCTTGGGCGAATAGCCCATCACGTTGCCGTAGGTGATGCGCAGGCTGAGGTTGGCATCCGGGTATACGCCTTCGCCCTTGCTGCGCTTGTAGTCCTGCACCGCAGCGAGGTAGACCGGGCGATGGCGGCTGTCGAGGCCGGCGCGACGCTTGCTGTCTTCTTCGATCTGCAGCAACACCGGCGTCAGCGCCACCGACAGCTGCAGCAGCGGATCGCTGCTGGCCTCGAGCACGGCGCGGTCGGCCTTGAGCAGGGCCATGCGCGCTTCGGTTTCCATCAGCGCGGTATCGCCGTAGGCGTCATCGAGTGCGGCGTTGATGGCGCTGGCGTCATTGCCATCCAGCCAGCTGTCCAGTGCCGGGACGCGCTGCGCTGCCGGCAGCTTCACGTACTCGCCCAGCCAGTAGGCGATCAGCTGCTTTTCCATGTCGACATGGAAGCGACGCTCGAGCTGCTGCACGCTGCCCTCAATCGCCGGCAGGTCGCGATCCTGGTAGCCGGGGGCGCGCTCGGCGTCGGGCTTAGCGCGTTCGATCGACAGGCG
>DASUOA010000104.1:0-6613 GCA_036276895.1 Arenimonas sp.
CCGATTGGCGTGAAGTCGGCAACGTCGGAGGCCAAGGATGCGCCGCCCGCAGCAACCAAGGTGGACGAGAAGCCCGGCGAGTGACCAGTCAGGCGGCGCGGCCTCAACGCCCGCCGCCGCCGCCACCGCCGCCCCCGCCCCCAGACGAACCACCACCCCCGCCGCCGGAGCTGCTGCCCGGCGGCGTGGCCGATGAGGAGATGGTGCTGCTCAGGGTGCTGCCGAGCTCGCTGCTGAAGCGGCCGAGATCGCTGATGTTGCCGCTGCCGTGGTACCAGCCGATATTGGCCGCGGCGGTGGCGGCCGCTGCGGCGCCGACGGCCGCGGTGAACTTCGCTGTCCACGCCTCCTCGACATCCAGCGCCACCGCGAACGGCAGCAGCGCCTCATAGCGCTCGGCATCGAGTGACGGTGCCGCGCCCGGCCCACCCAGCGCCTTTAGTTCATCGCGCTCGGCGACGCTGAGATACAGGCGCAGGCCGTCGATGCGATCGAGCAGTTTGCGGCCCTCGACAGTCGGCGCCTGCATCAGTCGGCCGAACAGGATGTGCGCGACCAGGGCGAGCACCAGCAGCACCACGATGCCGATCACGCCGCTGCCCTGCGCCACCACGAAGGCCAGCGCGCCGTAAGCGATCGAGAACAGCAGGCCGAGCATCACGGTACCGCCGTTGCTGACGAAGTAACGCGGCTGGTAGCGCTTGACCAGCGCCTTGACGTGTTCGCCACGCGCACCGCCGATCTCGGCGGCATTGCTGTCCTTGAGCTCGATCCGATCGCCGCGCGAGAACAGCTTGCCGGCGATTGCCCGCTGGCTGTCCGACAGCCCCGCCGACGCGGCGCCGGGTTTCCGCTCAAGACTCCAGCTGTCCTTCAGGAATCCTTTGTCGCGCTCGATGGACAGATAGCCGCGCACCGCCATGTCGATGATGTCGGCGGCGAAGCAGCGGCTGTCGTAGGACATGCGCCGCAGGAAGCGCAGCCCCGCGGGTGATTCGCCTTCCGGTGGTTCGTAGTGCGGGAAGATCGAGCCCGGATCCGGGTCCTTGCCGTAGCGCTGCCAGCGCCAGCCATAGAACGCGAGCAGCAGCAGCAGGCCGGCGCCGGCGATCAGCAGGCCGGCGTTGTCCTGCAGCAACCAGCCCAGGCGCTGTCCGGTGTTGGGCTCGGGCACCAGGCCCTTGGGAAATCCCAGCACCAGCGTGAGGCCCTCGCCGGATGCCAAAGATCGCGTGGCTTCGAAGCGCGCACCGCCGGCAAAGACCTCGGCGCGATAGTCACGACCCTGCGCGCCATCCGGGCCGGTATAAGCCTCGGCCTTGAGCTGCTCGGCCGGCACCGACTGCGGCAGTCGCACCTCGGCGCTGAGCCGCTCGATGTCGAAGTCCCAGCCCAGGCCGTTGACGTTCCAGTACAACTCGTCGTGCGTGTCGAAGAAGCCGAGCTGGCGGGTGGTGCGGTAGCGCAGGGTGAAGGTGTGCTCGCCCGGCACCGGCAGGAAGCTGTCGTCGCCGGTGTTCAAGCGAACACCATTTATCCGTGTCTCGGTAAACCACGGCTCGGGCTGGCCGTTGCGCAAAACCTCGATCGGTTCGAAGGCGACGCGCACGCGGTTGCCGTAGCGGTCGCGATAGGTCGTCGGGAAGTCGCGGTACAGGCCGCGGCGGATGCGATTGCCCTCGGCGCGCACGGTGATGGTCTCGCTGACTTCCATGCTGCCGTCAGCCTGGATGGCGATGTCGCTGTGGTAGGCGAGGATGCGTTCCTGCGCGGCCACGGGCAGCGACAGCAGCATCAATGCGAGCAGCAGTAGGATTCTCATGGGCCCAGCTCCAGTCTAGGTGCGGCGCGCTCGCCTTCGCCGGCGGCATAGAACTGCGCAGGGAGAAAACGGAAGCCGCGCGCGATGAACAGGTCCGGGAATTTCTGGATACCGTCGTTGTAGGCGCGCACCGCCCCGTTGTAGAAGCGCCGGGCGTATTGCAGGTGATCCTCGACGTCGACCAGATCGTTCTGCAGCTTGAGGAAGTTGTCGCTGGCCTTGAGTTCCGGGTAGGCCTCGCGCAGCGCGAACAGGCGACCGATGCCTTGCTCCAGCGCGCCCTCGACTGCCGCTAACGGCGCCGGCTGCGCGGTCGCCAAAGCCTGCGCCCGCAGCGCGGTGACGTTCTCCAGCAAGGCTTGCTCGTGGCGGGCGTAGCCGCGCACCGCCTCGACCAGCATCGGTACCAGGTCGTGCCGGCGCGTCAGTTGCACGTCGATGTCGCTCCAGCCGCGCACCTGGTTGCGCAGGCGCACCAGCCGGTTGAAGGTCAGTACGGCCCACAGCAGCAGGCCGCCGAGCAGGGCGAGCAACAGGGTGGTCAAGCGAATTCCCCTTGGCGCGATGGTTGGCGCTGCGATTATGGGCATGCACCTGGCTCGCGGCCAACGACGGGGCAGCTGCCCTGATACGGCGATCGCGCTATCGTTGTCAGGGTCGCGAAAGCCGCGCAATGTGAACCGGTGCGTCGACACGCATGCAGGCGGAGCCAGGTTGTGTCTGAACCCGTTCGACAGAGCAACAGTGGGGGCACCTCGCCGATGCGCGATGCGCGCCTGCGTTTCGTGCAGCGCACGGCACTGTTCCTGTTCGCATTCGGTGCGTTCTCGCTGGCGCTGGTGAGCGTGCTGCATGCACTGGAGCCGCGGCCGCGGCCCTTGAACGGCATCCTGCCGCCACTGCTGATGCTCGCCTTCATCGTGCTGACGCTGCGGCAATGGCGGCATCCGGAAAGCATGGTGTCGTCGTTGTGGGCGGGTTGGGCCATCACCTTGGTCGGCCTCGCGACGCCGGCGTGGTGGTTCACCGTGCAGGCCTGGCTGGGCGGCGAACGCCTGGTCGACCTGCTGCCGCCGATCGGCGCCGCCTTCCTGCCCAGCGTGGTGGTGGTGGCGCTGCTGGCGCGACCACGTGCCGCGCTGTGGGCGACCCTGGTGTCGTGGCTGCTGATCGCGACGCCGATCCTGGCCTACCTGTTCACGCATCCGGCCGAGTTGTGGTCGCCGCGCGGCTTCGACCTGCTGGTGGCGCTCGGACCGCTGGCGCTGCTGGTGCCGGCGCTGGTGCCGCTGCTGCGTGGCGTCGAGCAACGCTTCCACGACCTGCATCGCGAGGGCGAGCGCCTGCAGGCGCGGGCCGAGCGCGATGTGCTGATCGGCCTGTACAACCGCCGCGCTGGCGAGCGCTTCCTCAACACGCTGCTGGCGCACTCGCGCGCCGATGCGGCGTTGATCCTGTTCGACATCGACCACTTCAAGCGCATCAACGACACCTACGGGCACCCGGCCGGCGATGCAGTGCTGGTTGAAGTCGGGCGTCGCTGTTCTGCCTTGCTGGGGCGCGAGGACATCTTCGCCCGCTGGGGTGGCGAGGAATTCCTGGTGGTGCTTCCCGGCGCGCCCGGCGAAGCCGCCGGCATTGTTGCCGAGCGCCTGCGCAACGCCATCGCAGCGCAGCCGATCGCCCCGGTCGGCGTTGTCAGCGCTTCGTTCGGTGTGACTGCGTTGCGTGCTGAAGACACGCTGGCGGAAGTCCTGCAGCGCGCCGACGATGCGTTGTATCGAGCGAAGGCCGAGGGCCGGAATCGGGTGGTATCGGTCTGAGCCTTTGCGTCTGCAACCCGCCGAACAATCCTGGAGGTCGCTATGAGTTACGTCGATGGTTTCGTGGTTCCGGTCCCGCTGGACAAACTCGCGGAGTACCGCAAGATCGCCCGCCTGGCCGGCAAGGTCTGGCGCGAACACGGCGCCCTCGAGTACAAGGAGTGCGTTGCCGACGACGTGCAGTCCGGGAAGCGGACGTCCTTTCCGCAGAGCGTCAAGCTCAAGGAAGGCGAGACGGTGTTCTTCTCCTACATTGTCTACAAGTCGCGCAAGCACCGCGACCAGGTCAATGCCAAGGTCATGGCCGACCCGCGCCTGGCTGCGATGATGGATCCGAAGAAGATGCCGTTCGATGGCAAGCGCATGTTTTGGGGCGGCTTCAAGGTCTTCCTGGACGTGTGAGTCCGATCGGAGGTGGCGATCTCTTGGCGCCGCGACGCCGCTCCTGGCTGGCGCACATCTCCGCTGGTCTTGGGCTGCTCGGCGTGCTGTGCTTCTACTTTCGCGAGCTGTTGACCAGCCGGCACCAACTACAGCGCAACCTTCGCGCGGCAGCTAATGCTGGCTGGCATCGTCGCTGCCTTCGCGCTCGGCACCGTCTGATAGCAGTCACCGCATCGACCATGGCGATGGATGCAATGGTGGCCTCCGATGCGATCAAGGCGCGGGTGCAGCCTCTGCTGCTGGGGCTGCAGTTCGTGCTGGCGCATGCCAATATCAAATTCAGTCTAGATCTCGGCTGGTTCGAGTACCTGCTGGTGACGCCGCGCTACCGCCACTGGCGCCAAGCCCGACCCCCGCTGCAGCAGCGTCGGCAACAAGGTTAAGCTGGCCCGGATCCCGCAAGCGGTGACCTGCATGCGACAGCGGATATTCGCGATGCGATGGTGGTTCGCCCTGGCATGCATGGCCTTGCTGCCAGCACAGCTGCTTTGCGCGCAGACGCTGTCGACGGAGCCGCCCGTCGTTGAGGAGCGGCTGCGTTTCCATCGCTTGCCGGTCAGCGGTGCACTGCTGCAGAACACCGTCTCGGCAATCATGCAGGATCGCAACGGCCTGCTCTGGTTCGGCACGCTCGGTGGCTTGCAGATCTATGACGGTTACCAGTTCCGACCTGTGTCGACCGAGCCGGATGCGCCGGACGCGCTGAGTGGCGTGTTCGTCTCGCGGCTGTTCGAGGATCGCGACGGCTACATTTGGGTCGCAGGACAACTGGGGTGGCTGGACCGGTTGGACCCACGTACCGGCCAGCTGCGCCGGTTTCCACGCACCTTGTTCGGTCCCGAGGGTGCGCCGGCGGCGGGGCTCAGCGCGTTCGCGCAGGGCGACGATGGCGCCATCTGGATCGGTACCAGTGGTGGGCTGCACCGCTTTCTGCCCGATTTCGACGAGTTGCAGGTCAATGTCGATGCCCGCGCGGACCGTGAGCCCGTGCTTGCCATCCGTGATCTGCACCTGGCGGCCGACGGTCGGCTCTGGTTGGCCACCAGCACTGGCCTGTATCGCTACGATCCGAGTAGCGGCGAGCGCGAGCATTTCCGCCACGATCCCGACGATCCGACCTCGCTCGGTAGCGACACCCTGACGGCCCTGCAACTTGACCCTGACGGCACCCTGTGGGTCGGCAGCAATCTCGGACTGCATCGCTGGCGTGGCGAAGGCCGCGGCTTCGAGCGCTTCCGCCATGATCCGGCCGATCCGAGCTCGCTCGGTGGTGATCAGGTGAACGTGATACGCCGCGACAGCCACGGGCGGCTCTGGATCGGCAGCCAGTCGGGAGGCCTGAGCCTGTGGCAGAACGGCAACTTCTTGGTGTCCCGACATGACCCCGACGACCCCGAGTCACTGGCGGTAGACGATGTCTGGACCTTGTTCGAGGATCGCGCCGGGCTGCTGTGGATCGGCACCGCTGGCGCCGGTTTGCACCAGATCAATCCCTACCGCCATGCCTTCCACGCCCTACGTTCGATTCCGTTCAACAGCAACAGCCTGCGCAGCGCATTCGTCTGGGATCTGGCCGAGGACGCGCGGGGCGATGTGTGGATGGCGACCTTGGCTGGCATCGAGCGCTATCGGCCGCGCGACGGCAGCTTCCGCCTGTATCAGCCGCGGCCGGGCGAGGTGGCGGCGAACCAGATGCAGTCCTTGCACATCGACCCGCAAGGTCGCATCTGGGCGGGTGCGGTGGATGGGCACTTGTACCGCTTGGATCCGCGCGCCGGCAGCTTCCATGCCATTGCCGATCCGGCGCGCGGCGACGGCTTCTTCTCGGGGCCACGCGTCTGGTACATCGGTGACGGAGATGCCAGCCAGTTGTGGATCGGGACTGCCAACGACCTGCTCCGCCTGGACGCCGACCGCGGCGAGATCATCGAGCGCCTGTCGCAGTCCGCCGGGCTCGACCTGGCCGGCAATGCGGTGCGGATCGTGTTGCACGATTCGGATGGTGTGATGTGGTTCGGTGGTGGTGCCGGTCTGTCGCGTTACCTGCCGCAGCAGCGGCGCGTGGAGACCTTGAGGCGCATCCCCGGCGACACGCGGTCGCTCAGCCACGATGCCGTGCGTACCTTGCGCGAGGATGCCGAGGGCCGGCTGTGGGTCGGAACCCAGAACGGGCTCAATCGTATGTCGGCGCAAGATCGCCGTGCCGGACGCAATCGCTTTGTCCGATTCGGACGCGGCAACGGGCTGCCCGATTCCACCATCTACGGCATCGTGCCGGATCCGCAGGACGGTTTCTGGATCAGTACCAACGCCGGTCTCAGCCACCTGCGCAGCAATGGCGCCATTCGCAATTACGACTGGCGCGACGGCCTGCCGGGTAGCGAGATGAATGGCGGTGCCGAGCTGGTCGCGCGCGATGGTCGGCTGTACTTCGGAGGCGTGGCCGGCGTGACCTGGTTCGATCCGCGTGCGCTGCCACGCAACACGCAGGTACCGGAGGTGCGCATCAGCCGCGTCAGCGTCG
>DASUOA010000105.1:0-2061 GCA_036276895.1 Arenimonas sp.
GCTGTTCGCGCGGATCGAGCCGCTGCTGGATGCCGAGCGGGTGCCGCGGCGTCGGGCTGCGGCGGCAGGCTGATCGCGCTCAAGGGCCGGAACTTCCGCTTTCGTTCGCGAGCTGCGTGGCAAGCATTTCGGCATAGACCGCGATGCTGCGGTCGATCACCCGGCGATGCTCAGGCGTAGCGGCGGCGACCGTCGGACCGATCGCCTGAGGGCTGGGCTTGAAGCTGATCATTGCCTCCAGCACCTGCTCGCGCAGGGCCGCCGGCACATCGCGCCGCGCTACCAGCACGCCATTGGGTACGTCGCGCGGTACCAGCACCTCGAGGATGCGGATGCCGCGCTCGCGCGTCGCCACCGCCTGCAGCACCGGGGTGTAGACGCCACCGGCATCCGCTTGCCCGGCAACCACGTCGGCGAGCACATAGTCATGCCGCGGCTTGTACGCATAGGTCACCTGCACGTCGAGCTGTTGCAGCCGGCGGGCGGCAGCCAAGCTCACCAAGGCCAGCTCATGCGGCAGCGCCAGCGTCCTGCCCTGCAGCTGTTGCGTGCTCCGCACCGGTGAATCGGCCATCACGAACAGCGCCATTTCGCCGGCACCCGGGCGCTCGACACCGAGCAAGGCGAACCCGTGCTGCTCGACCAGCAACAGGCCGACATGGGCAGGTTCGATCAGGAATGCGTAGCGCCCGGTCCGGGCCGCGTCGATGTGCTCGGCGAAGTCGACTTCGCCGCCGAAACGGGCATCGATGCAGGCGACCCGACGCAGGTGGTCGCTGAGCTCGCGCACCCACACCTGCAGGGCCGGACCGGTCAACCACGGCAGCACGCCGAAGCGCGCGCTCGGCAAGGGCGATGGGCATTCGCCGGCAGCGGCACTGGCCGGAAATGCGTGGGCAACCAGCATCAGCGCCAGCAACCACATTCCGAAGCGGGTTCTGGTTGGCTGGCGCATCGATCGCGATGTAGGGCTAGCGCCTCGCGGCAATACGTCCAGTGTGGACCGGTAGATGTGCGCTCGCAACGGCGTCGGTCGGGGTCCGATACCATCGCCGGATGACTCGCGCCGTTTCCATCCCGCCGTTTGCCGGCCTCGACCCCGAATGCATCCTCGCTGCGGTGGAGTCGCTGGGTCTGCTCTGCGATGGCCGGGTGCTGACGCTCAACAGTTTCGAGAACCGGGTCTACCGGATCGGCATCGAGGACGGCGCGCCGTTGGTGGCGAAGTTCTATCGTCCGGGACGTTGGAGTGATGCCGCCATCCAAGAGGAGCATGCCTTCGCCGGTGAGCTGCGCGATGCCGAGTTGTCGGTGGTGGCGCCGCTGGCTGTCGGTGGCGCGACCTTGCACCGATTCGAGGATTTCCGTTTCGCATTGTTCCCGCTGCAAGGTGGGCAGGCGCCAGAGCCCGGGCACAAGGAGACGCTGATCCAGATCGGGCGGGCGCTGGGGCGTTTGCATGCGATCGGCTCGCGGGCGCCGTTCTCGCATCGGCTGCGGATGTCGGTGGCCAGCCATGCGGAAGAGCCGGTCGACTATCTGCTCGATGCCGGCTGGCTGCCGCCGGATCTGGAAGAAAACTTCATGGCCTTGTCGGAGGCCTTGATCGAGGCGATCGAGGATGTCTGGCAGTCGCTGCCGGATGTGCGGGTGTTGCGGCTGCATGGGGATTGCCATCCGGGCAACATCCTGTGGCGTTACGACACGCCGCATTTCGTGGATCTCGACGATGCGTTGACGGGGCCGGCGATGCAGGATCTGTGGATGCTGTTGTCGGGGGATGCGGGGGCGCGCGGGCAGCAGATGGGGTGGTTGTTGGAGGGGTATGAGGTGTTCTGTGCTTTTGATCCGCGCGAGTTGCGGTTGATCGAGGCGCTGCGGGGGATGCGGCTGTTGAGTTATCACGCGTGGATTGCGCGGCGATGGGGGGATCCGGCGTTTCCAGCGGCGTTTCCCTGGTTCGAGTCGCCGCGGCATTGGGAAGGCGTTATTTCGCAGATGCAGGAACAGCTGGACGCGCTGGCGCAGCCAGCGATCAAGTTGCCGTGATGGATTGTGCGG
>DASUOA010000106.1:0-3176 GCA_036276895.1 Arenimonas sp.
TATGTGAACGCTGGCACCGTCGAATTCATCGTGGGCGCGGACGGCAGCTTCTACTTCATGGAGATCAACACCCGGCTGCAGGTCGAGCATCCCGTCACCGAGCAGGTAACGGGGCTTGATCTGGTCGAGTGGCAGCTGCGCGTCGCGGCGGGCCAGGCCCTGCCCTTGGCACAGGAAGCCGTGCAGCATCGCGGCCACGCGATCGAAGTGCGGCTGTACGCGGAAGACCCGGCTGCCGGCTTCCTGCCCGGCTCGGGCAAGCTCGAAACCCTGCGCCTGCCCTCGCCTTCCGCCCACGTGCGTCTCGATGGCGGCGTGGTCGAGGGTGACACGGTGACGATCTTCTACGACCCGATGATCGCCAAGCTGATCGTGCACGATGTCGACCGGCCGCGCGCGCTGGCGCGATTGCGCGAGGCCCTGGCCGAGTGCGAGATACGCGGGCCGAAATCGAACATCGAATTCCTCGAAAAGCTGGTGCGGCATCCAGTGGTGGTCGAGGGCCGCATCCACACCGGCTATCTCGACGCGCATCTCGATGAAGTACTGCCGGTACCAACACCGGTCGATGCCGTGACGCTCGCTGCGGCGGCCACGCTGGCACTGCTGCAGGGTGAAGCCGACACGCGCGATACGGCGAGGCTGGGCGACGACCCTCACTCGCCCTGGGCGATCGCCGATGGCTGGCGGCACGGCCATGCCGGCCAGCAGTGGCTGGCGCTGCGGCTGCGCGGAGATCGGATCGAGCTGGCGGCGCATGGCCATGCCGGCGACTACCGCATCGAAACGCCGCAAGCTGTGGTCGAGGTGGTCGGCGCGCGCGTCGTCGATGGCCGGCTGAGCGCCCGCTTCGATGGCACTGCGTTGGCCTTCCGCGGTAGCGCTGATGCGCGCGGCGTGTTCCTGCACGATGGCGTGCATCGCTTTGTGTTCGAGCGGCTTCCGGCGTTCCAGTTCGAAGCCGCCAGCGGCGGCAGCGGGCAGAATCGCGTCTCGGCACCGATGCCGGGTCGCATCGTTGCAGTGAAGGTTGCAGTCGGTGATGCAGTCGCCGAGGGACAGGAGGTGCTGGTGATGGAAGCGATGAAGATGGAACTGTCCTTGAAGGCGCCGCATGCCGGCACGGTCAAGGAGCTGCGCGCTGTCGTCGGCGAGTTTGTCGAAGCCGATGCGGTACTCGCACAACTGGAGCTCGCCTGATGCGCGCGCTCGCCCTGCTCGCCTGTCTGCTGATGGCCGGTTGCCAGGCCACCACGTTCGAAACCGCGCCGATCGCGGCAGAGGCCTGCGATAGCAACCTCGCCGGTCGCTGGCTGTCGATCGGCGATAGCGTCGACGAGGATGGCGAAACCGAACTGCGCATCGATGCCGACTGCCAGCTGGAAGTGATCGAGCATGAGAACGACGGCCCACGCACCGGGCCGGCAACGACGGTGCAGGTCGGCCGCCACCGCGGGCATCGTTATGCCTGGGTCGAGGCCGGCTGGATTCGCGAGCGCTTTGATGCCGAGTTCGACGCACCGGCCAGCGACGTGCACCTGTTGCGCTACCGCATCGACCACGATGTGCTGCATGTGCTCGGCTCCGATGACAAGGACCTCGCCCACCGCATCATCGACAACGAACTGCGCGGCGAAGTGCATGCCGCCGACAACCGCCTGCACGTGCGCCTGACCGGCCCGGCGCAGCCCAAGCTGCTCGACACGCCGCGCCTGTTCGCCGGCGACGAGCTGCGCTTCCGCCGCGCGGAGTGATGCCCATGGGCCTGCCGGGCAAAGTGCGCATCGTCGAGGTCGGCCCGCGCGACGGGCTGCAGAACGAGAAGACCATCCTGCCAGCGGTCGACAAGATCGCACTGATCGATCGCCTCACCGCCACCGGGCTGCAGAGCATCGAGGCCACCAGCTTCGTCAGTCCGAAGTGGGTGCCGCAGCTGGCTGATGCCGCCGAAGTCTTCACTGGCATCGCCAAGCGCGATGACGTCAGTTATCCGGTGCTGGTGCCGAACCTTCAGGGCTACGAGCGCGCGCTCGCCGTCGGCGCCCGCGAGGTGGCGGTGTTCACCGCGGCCAGCGAAGCCTTCAACCACAAGAACATCAACGCCAGCATCGACGAGTCGATCGAACGCTTCCTGCCGGTGCTCGAGCGCGCCCAGGCCGATGGCGTGCAGGTGCGCGGCTACGTCTCGACCGTGCTCGGCTGCCCTTACCAGGGCGAGGTGCCGCTGGCGGATGTGGTGCGCGTGGCCAAACGTCTGCATCAGCTCGGCTGCTACGAGGTGTCGCTGGGCGACACCATCGGCATCGGCACCCCGGCCAAGGCGCGGGCGATGCTGCGTGCCGTCGCTACCGAAGTGCCGATGGCTCAGCTGGCGGTGCATTTCCACGATACCCGCGGTCAAGCACTGGCCAATGTGCTGGCCTGCCTCGAGGACGGCGTCGCGGTGGTCGATGCCGCCGTCTCCGGCACCGGAGGTTGCCCCTATGCGCGCGGCGCCAGCGGCAACCTGGCGACCGAGGATCTGGTTTTCATGCTGCACGGCATGGGTATCGAGACCGGCGTTGATCTGTCGAAGCTGGTGGACACTGGTCGCTGGCTCGCCGGCCTGCTCGGCCGCGATTCCGGCAGCAAGGTCGGGAAGGCCTGGGAATGAGCAGCGACTTTCGCATTCGGCCGATCACCGCAGGCGATGACGCCGCGGTGGCAGCCATCATCCGCACGGTGATGCCGGAGTTCGGCGCCGAAGGCCCGGGATTCGCGATCCATGATCCGGAAGTCGGGCACATGAGTACCGCCTACGACCGCCAAGGCGCCGCCTATTTCGTGGTCGAGCGCAATGGCGCGGTCGAAGGCGGTGGTGGCATCGCGCCGCTCGAGGGCGGCCCCGATGGTGTCTGCGAACTGCGCAAGATGTACTTCCTGCCCTCGCTGCGCGGCATTGGCGCAGGCAAATCGCTGATGCAGTACTGCCTCGACGCGGCGCGCGCACTCGGCTACCGCCAGTGCTATCTGGAAACCCTGCGCGGCATGGACGCAGCGCAGAAGCTCTACGAGCGCAGTGGCTTCATCCGCCTCGACGGCCCCATGGGCAGCACCGGGCACTTCGCCTGCAACCGCTTCTACTTGCGCGAACTGTGAAGCCTGCGACCTACTCGGCGCTACTCACAGGATGAAAG
>DASUOA010000107.1:0-8490 GCA_036276895.1 Arenimonas sp.
AGCGCGCGCACGTCCATGTCCCATTTGTCGACGTCCTGCACCAGCAAGGTCCAGTCGCGATCGCCCAGTGGCGGAAACTCGTCTTCGCGGAAAGGGCCGCTGCGCAACGTCCAGCGATCACGCTTGCGCTCGTGCTGGACGATGCGTGCCAGCGCCATTTCCTCGCAGGCAAGGCCGGCGAGGTCTTCCGGCGTCAGCGGCGCTTCGAAACCGGGGAAGGCATTGCGGATCAACAATGGCCGCTTCTGCCAGTAGTCGCGCAGGAAGTCCTGCGCCGGCATGCCGAGCGGTCCATTGCCCGCCGCGTCGATTTCCACCGGTGGAGCAGAGCGGGGCAGGCGGGCCATGGCGGGTCAAATGTCCTTTGCGAGTTTTTCCGCGAGGCCGATATAGGCATCGGGTGTGAGCGCCAGCAGTCGATCCTTGGCCGCCTGGGGCAATTCGAGGCCAGCGACGAATTCGCGCATCGCCGCTTCGGTGATGCCGTGTCCGCGGGTGAGCGCCTTGAGCTGCTCGTAGGGGTTCGGCAGTCCGTGCCGGCGCATCACCGTCTGCACCGGCTCGGCCAGCACTTCCCAGCTGGCGTCGAGGTCGGCCTTGAGTCGCTCGGGGTTGGCGGAGAGCTTGCCGAGGCCGCGCAGCAGCGCGTCGAGCGCGACCACGCTGTGGCCGAAGCCGGTGCCGAGCGCGCGCAGCACGGTCGAGTCGGTGAGGTCACGCTGCCAGCGGCTGATCGGCAGCTTCTCGGCGAAGTGGGTGAGCAATGCATTGGCGATGCCGAAGTTGCCCTCGGCATTCTCGAAGTCGATCGGGTTGACCTTGTGCGGCATGGTCGAGCTGCCGACTTCGCCGGCCTTGACCGACTGCTTGAAGTAGCCAAGCGAGATATAGCCCCAGATGTCGCGGCTGAGGTCGATCAGGATGGTGTTGATGCGACGCTGGGCATCGCACAGCTCGGCGATGCCGTCGTGCGGTTCGATCTGGGTGGTGTAGGCATTGAAGTCGAGGCCCAGCGATTCGACGAAGCGCTCGGCGAAGGCCGGCCAGTCGACTTCCGGATAGGCGACCACGTGCGCGTTGTAGTTGCCAACGGCGCCGTTGATCTTGCCGGGGAATTCGATGCCGTGCATCGCCGCGACCTGCTTTTCCAGCCGGGCGACGACATTCGCCAGCTCCTTGCCGAGCGTGGTCGGTGAGGCGGTCTGGCCGTGCGTGCGCGACAGCATCGGCAGTGCGGAAAGCTCGTGCGCCATGGTGCGCAGCTTCTCGACCACCTGCCAGGTGCTCGGCGCCAGCACGTCGAGGTAGCCGCGCTGCAGCATCAGCGAGTAGCTGAGGTTGTTGATGTCTTCGCTGGTGCAGGCGAAGTGCACGAATTCGAGTGCCGGACCCAACTCCGCATCGCCCTGCAGGCGTTGCTTGATGAAGTATTCGACCGCCTTGACGTCGTGGTTGGTGGTGCGTTCGATCGCCTTGACCTCGGCGGCGTCGCTGACCGAGAAATCCGCCGCGAGCTGGCGCAGCTTGGTCACGGCAGCCTCGGAGAAAGCCGGCAGCTCGACGATGCCCGGTTCGGCGGCCAGCGCCAGCAGCCATTCGATCTCGACATGCACGCGTGCCTTGATCAGCCCGTACTCGGAGAAGATCGGGCGCAGGCGGTCGGCCTTGGTGGCGTAGCGGCCGTCGATGGGGGAGAGGGCGGTCAGGGCGAAGTCGGACATCGGGCGGCTCGGTAGCGGGCGGGCAGGGCGCGGATTCTACAACGGTAGGGGTGTCGGGGCGGCGCGCGGGCGGAGCGTCCGCTGCAGGACACGCCGCAAGTACGTCCATGTAGGCTTGGCTTTGGCATCCGTGCCAAAGACAGTCCTGCACCGGACGCCCCGCCCGCGCGCTTGCGAGACCGGCGGCGGCTGGAGAACAGGAGCAGTTACTAGGAATCTGCAGGAGAGAGCGCCATGGCGAAGTTTCGAGTGGAGCACGACAGCTTGGGCGAACTGCAAGTGCCCGCCGATGCGCTGTGGGGCGCGCAGACGCAGCGTGCGGTCGATAACTTCCCGGTGTCCGGTATGCGGCTGCCGCGTGAGTTCATCCGCGCGCTGGGGCTGATCAAGGCTGCCGCTGCCGAGGTCAACGGTGAACTGGGATTGCTGCCCAAGGCGCGGGCCGCGGCGATCCACAAGGCTGCGCTGGCGATAGCCAGCGGCGAATACGATGCGCAGTTTCCGGTCGACGTGTTCCAAACTGGCTCCGGCACGTCGTCGAACATGAATGCCAACGAGGTGATCGCCCATCTGGCGTCACGCAAGGGCGCTGCCGTGCACCCGAATGATCACATCAACCTCGGACAGAGCTCGAACGATGTGATCCCGACCGCGATCCAGGTGTCGGCGGTGCTGGCCTGTCAGGAGGCGCTGCTACCGGCGCTGCAACAATTGCGCAAGACCATCGACCGACGCGGCAAAGCACTGGGCAAGGTGACCAAAACCGGTCGCACCCACCTGATGGATGCAATGCCGCTGACGCTGGGACAGGAGCTGTCCGCCTGGTCGGCGCAATTGCGCTCGGCGGGCGAGCGGGTCGAGGACAGTCTCAAGCGTATGCGTCGTCTGCCATTGGGAGGCACTGCGGTGGGCACCGGCATCAACGCGGATGCGCGCTTTGCCAAGCGTGCGGTTGCTGCGCTGTCCAAGTTGTCCGGGGCCAAGTTCGTCAAGGCCGACAACCTGTTCGAAGGCATCGCCAGCCAGGATGCGGCAGTTGAGTTGTCGGGGCAGCTCAATGCGCTGGCCTGCGCGTTGATGAAGATCGGCAACGATCTGCGCTGGATGAACTCGGGGCCTTTGGCGGGTCTTGGCGAAATCGAGCTGCCGACGCTGCAGCCGGGCAGTTCGATCATGCCGGGCAAGGTCAATCCGGTGGTTCCCGAAGCGCTGTGCATGGTCTGCGCGCAGGTGATCGGCAACCACACGACGATTACGGTGGCGGGGCAGAGCGGCAACTTCCAGCTCAACGTCATGCTGCCGCTGGTCGCGCACAACCTGCTGCAGTCGATCAACCTGCTCGGCAATGCCATGCGGCTGCTGGCCGACAAGGCGATCGCCGGATTCACCGTGCGCGAGTCCCGCTTGCAGGAGTCCTTGGCGCGCAACCCGATGCTGGTGACCGCGCTCAATCCGGTGATTGGCTACGAAAAGGCCGCGGCGATCGCCAAGAAGGCGTATCGCGAAGAGCGGCCGGTGTTCGAGGTGGCACGCGAAATGTCCGGGCTGGACGAGCAAGCACTGCGTCGCTTGCTTGATCCGACGTCGCTTACCCGTGGTGGCCGGGTTGACTGAGGGTTTGACTCAATCTTTCGAGGGCAGCTCGACGGCGCCTTCGATATAGCGATGGGCGATCGAGCCGCTGCCCTTGTCGAGCACCTGCAGGCCGCCGGCTTCGCGGACGATGAGATCACCGGAGCCCACTCGGTCGACGACCACGTTGCCCTGGGCGCGCTCGATGCGTGCATCGCCGGAGCCGATGCTGCCGATCCACACCGGCCCGCCGGCCTCGCGCAGCTCGAAGTCACCGGAGCCAATGCTGGCCACGCGCACTTCGCCATTGATGCGGCGGGCATCGAGGTCGCCGGAACCGATGCTGTCGACATCCAGGCTGGCCGCGCCATCAAGTGTCACGTCGCCGGAACCGACCCGCATCCGCAGCGGCCCGCGTAGGTCGCGCAGCAGTGCGTCGCCGGAGCCTACGCGCAGCGCGACGTTGCCGGAATCGGTGATTTCGACCTCGCCGGAACCGAGTTCGACATCGAGCGACTCGATGCCCTGCAAGCTCGCCTCGCCCGAGCCGACGCGGGTGCGGACCGCAATACCCTCGGGAATGCGCGCCTGCATCCGCAGCCACGCATAGCGACGATGCTCGAAGCCGAACAGGCTGAGCTGCACGTTCAGGCTGCCGCCTTCGACGCGCAGGTTGAGCGTGTCGCCCTGGCGCTCGGCTTTCAGCTGCAGCTCGGTCAGATGTTCCGGCGTCGAGGCGCAAGCCAGTGCTTGCAGTTTTCCGTCGCCATCGGCGGCGGCTTCGAGTGTGAGTTCGTTGGCGCCGACATCGACCACCAAGTGGCGGATGCCGTTGAAATCGAGGTCGAGCTGACGCTCCTCGCGATGCTCGCAGTCGCGGGCGAGGGCGGTGGCGGGGAGCAACAGGGCGGCAAGCAGGACGGTGCGCATAGTGGGGTCCTTGTCCGGGGCGATGTCAGACTTCGATCTGCAGGTCGCTGTCGTCCACGCCCTCGACGCGGCACTTCTCGACGTCCTGTTCGTCCATGCGTGCATAGGGCGCGAACTGCGGGACGGCGTCGGCGAGCTTGCGTTGGGCTTCGAGCAGCACCGGCAAGCGGTCGCACAGCGCCAAGGCACTGGTCTTGAGCTTCTCGGCTTCAGCCTCGATGCGGGCGCGGGTCTGTTCTTCGTTGCCGCTGAGCACGCTTGTGATCGACTCGGCGATCGCCTTGCCGGCGAGGTCGACGCCCTGCGAGCCGATGTCGATACCGGCTTCGGCGACTGCCATCAGGGCGCCGCGGTAGTCCTGCAGCAGCGCCTGTTGCTTGGCGTCGAGCTCCACCAGCCTGCCGTCGATGCGCAGGCCTTCCGGAGTCAGGGCGGCTTCGGGCAGGCCGTCGGCGTGCAGTCGGAAATCCTTGGTCGCAAGTTCCTGCTTGGCTTCGCTGATCGCGTCGGCGACGCGACTGGAGGTCGACTTGGCAGTGTCGCTGACGCTCTCGGCGCTGCAGCCGATCGAAAAGGTGGCAGTGGCGGCGAGGAGAAGGGCGCTGAGGCGGTGGTTCAGGGACATTGGGTGGTCCTGTCAGGGCAGATTGGGTGGTGCGGGGTTGCCATCGATGGCGCTACTTGGCGGGCTTCGGATTGTCCAGCCCGGCCATCCTTGGCCGGGCGTTCGAGGGCGCTCGACATGCGCTTCAACGCATGTCGATAGCGCGCCCTGTCACCCTCACCCCTCGTCCCGGTAGCGGCGAAGGCGGACGGCGGCGTAGATCATGGCGGCGCCGACGACCAGGCCGATCCACATGCTGGGCAAGGAGAAGGCCTGCCAGGAGATCGACACGAGTTGGCTCAGGTGCTCGCCATGGCCGTCGAAGTCGATGCCACGTGCATCCTCGATAAAGGGCATCCACGAGCCCGGGGAAACACTGAGCAGTCCGCGGCCGACGATGTGCGCCCAGAACCACTCCACGTTCCAGTCCAGGTCGAACAGCGCATTGAACCAGGTGATCAGCACACCGGTGAGCACCGGGGCACCCACCGCCCACAGGAAGGGCTTGCTGCGCGACCAGGCCGAAACCAGCATCAGCCAGCCGACTGTGGGCACGGCCCAGACGATATACACCGGCAACATCGCGAGCAGCTTGAACGGGCCGAGATACAGGTCGGGGGTGCTGAGCAGGACGCCGAACATGTTGACGCCGTGCAGGGCGCTGGTCAGCGTGACTGAGAAGGCGATCAGGCCCGCCGTCAGCGTTGCGGCCACCAGCGTGATGATCGGGCCGATCAGCAGCGCCATCGCCAGCTTCGACATCACCGTGGCGGTGTCGGAGATCGGAAGCGATTTCCAGAACAGCACGCTGCGATCCTTGCGGTCGTCATACATGGAGGCGAGGCAGAAGAAGAACACCACCAGCGCCAGCACGCCAAACAGCGGTGCCGAGGTGCCGAGGTAGCCCTGCGCCAGGCCGGACGCGAAATCCGCCTGCTGCTCGGGCGTCAGCACTTCATTCATCTGAACGCGCGCACCGTTGATGTGGATGCCGTGCTTGGCCTTGAAGATCGATCCGCCGATCAGTGAGGCGATCACGAAGAAGCTCATCACCGCCCCGACGATCGCCGGGGCCCACAGGAAGCCGCCCTTGTGCTCCCAGTACTCGCGCCGCAGCAGCCAGGCGAATTTGGATTGGGTCAGCGCGTTCATGCGTAGGTTCCTTTCATGGTGGCCACGAACAGGTCGGCGATGCCGGGGTTGCGGGTTTCGCCGAAGCCGGCGAGGGTCTCGCGCGGTACGCCGTCGAACAGCATCACCGCTTTGCCGAACACCTGGCGCTCGTCGATCGGCTTGAGGGCGCGGGCGGATTCGGCCTTGTCGGCCGCGACCATCACTTCGGTGAAGCGCTCGCCGACTTCATCCATGGTCGCCGACAACACGATGCGGCCTTCGCGGATGAACATCAGGTCGGTGAGGATGTGCTGGATCTCCTCGACCTGGTGGGTGGTGACGACGATGGTCTTCTGCTCGTCGAAGTAGTCTTCCAGCAGGTTCTGGTAGAACTCCTTGCGATAGAGGATGTCGAGGCCGAGCGTCGGTTCGTCCAGCACCAGCAGCTTGGCGTCGATGGCCATGACCAGGGCGAGGTGCAATTGCACGATCATGCCCTTGGACATCTCCTTGACCTTCATGTTCGGCTTCAGCTTGGTGTGCGACAGATAACGCTGCGCCTTGGCCTTGTCGAAGCGCGGATGCACACCCGCGACGAAGTCGACCGCATCCTTGACCTTCAGCCAGCGCGGCAGCACCGCGACGTCGGCGATAAAGCAGACCTCGTGCATCAGTTCGTCGCGCTGGGTGCGCGGGTCCTTGCCCAGCACGCGCAGTTCGCCGTCGAACGGGACCAGGCCGAGAGCGGCCTTGAGCGTGGTGGTCTTGCCCGAGCCATTGGGGCCGATCAGGCCGACGATGCGGCCGGGGGCGATATCGAAATCGATGCCAGCTACCGCGACCGATTGACCGTACTGCTTGCGCAGCCCGCGGGCGGAGATGACCGGCTGGATGCTCACGGCGGCGTCCATCACTGCTTCTCCGCGTCGCGCAGGAGCTGCTCGAGGTCGAAGCCGAGGCGGCGGATGCGTTCCATCACCAGCGGCCATTCTTCGCGCAGGAATTGCTCGCGCTCGGAAGCCAGCAGCTTCTCGCGGGCGCCATCGGTCATGTACATGCCAAGTCCCCTTCTTTTTTCGACGAGTTGCTCGTCCGCGAGTTCCTGATAGGCGCGCGAGACGGTGATCGGGTTGAGCTGGTATTCGGCGGCGATCTGCCGCACCGAGGGCAGGGCATCGCCGGCCTTGAGCAGGCCGTCGAGCATCATCGCGACGACCCGCTCCTTGAGCTGGCGGTAGATCGGTGCGCTGTCGTTCCAGGCAATGGCATTCATCGCTCAGCCCCCCCGGCGCGACAGCAGCGGCGAGAAGGAGATGAAGGGCATCGCCAACTGCCGCTTCAGGCTGCCGCTGCGGCGGGCCGGCGCGGCGACCTTGCCATCGGCCGGCTGCGCATCGGCCATGCTGGCGACGATGGCGGCGTTGCTCGCAGCATCCAGCGATGAGGGCGACAGGTTGCCGAGCCCGGCGCTGAAGACCATACCGCCCGCGGCGATGGTCAGGGCGCACAGGGTGTTCTTGAGGTTCTGGTACATGGGGCCTCCCGTCTTGGTGAGGTGATGAGCCGGTGTTGTAGGCAACTATAACAGTGATTTTGACCGTGTCAACACCGTCTGCACCTGTCCGGGAGCAAACTGATGGCATATCCCCCGTAACAGGAGAGCGCGACGTGAAAAGCCAACTGATGGCAGGCCTGATGGCCTTGTTTATGTGCACCCCGGCGTCGGCTGGGGATCTGCTCGACCACAACTTCCGCCGCCTGGCTGGCAAGGAAACCGTGAACTTGCAGCAGGCCTACGCCGGCAAGGTGTTGCTGGTGGTGAACACCGCCAGCAAATGCGGCTACACCCCGCAGTACGAAGGGCTGGAGGCGATGCACGGCAAGTACAGCGAACGCGGCTTTGCTGTGCTCGGCTTTCCGTCCAATGACTTCATGGGCCAGGAGCCGGGCAGCGAGGAAGAGATTGCGGAATTCTGTACGCTGACTTACGGCGTCAAGTTCCCGATGTTCGAGAAAGTGCAGGTGCGCGGCGCCGGCGCCACGCCGTTCTACAAGGCCTTGAAGAAGGCGACCGGCGATGCGCCGGGCTGGAACTTCCACAAGTACTTGATCAACCGTCAGGGCGAGGTGGTGGCGAGCTTCGGTTCGAAGACCACCCCTGACGATCCGAAGCTGGTTGCAGCGATCGAGAAGCTGCTGGTAGAGCCGGTTCCCGGCGCTGGAAGGTAAGATCTGCGGCATTGCTCTGGTGGCCCGGTATCGCCACAATGCCGGGTCGCTTGCCGGCGTCGCCGGTCCCACCAGGAGTGTTGTTCCGATGAAGTCCCCGTTCCGAGTCGTCGCGCCGCTGCTGCTCTCCAGCCTGGCGCTCTCTTTCGCTGCCTGCTCCAAGGACAATGCCGCTCCCGCCGAAGCGCCTGCCGCCGATGCGCCGAAGTCGGTTGAAGCCGGCGCGCCGTTGTTGCAGGTCGCCGGCCTCGACAGCGAGCGGGCCGAAGTCAGCTACATGATCGGTCTGGATGTCGCGAAGTCGCTGGAGCCGATCAAGGG